>NZ_SCNZ01000020.1:0-145329 GCF_005502655.1 Burkholderia sp. 4NA327C6
GCCGCCGACTGCATCGGTCTCGATGGCGAGCGCGTCGACGGCAGGCCGCTGTTGCAGCCGGTCATGGTCTCGGGTGCGCGGTTCCCGGCGCCGACGCTCGACGAGAGCCGCATGCATGCGCTGCGCGAATTGTCCACGCTGCCGGATCTCATGCACGCGCTGGCGCCCGTGATGCCGCTGCGGGCGGCGATTTCTCCGGCGCTGGTGGCCTGCGTCGCGCAGTGCGGCGGCGGGCCGGACGCCCACGCGCATGCGAGGCAGCAAGCAGCATGAGCGAGGCCCGCAGCGCGATCGGCGCGACGCGTGCCGGCTGCTGCAGGACGGTTGACACAGGTCAACCGGGCTCGCCCGTCCGCCCCGGAAGATGAACCGCGATCATCGGCGGGGAGGGGCACCGTGGAGCACCATGCGGAGGTATTGCGGGGCGGGCGCTGGACGCTGCCCGTGCCGGGCTGGCGGGATCTCGCGGCGATGCTGATCGTCACCGGTCTCCTGCTGCTGGCCGGTATTTCGGCGCACCAGATGGCCGGCCCGCTCGCGGTTGCGCATCCCCCGGTCATCTCGCTGTCTCCGGCGGCGCTGCCGGGCTATACGCTGCGCACGGTCTCGCGCATGTTCGCGGCCTTGCTCGCGTCGATCGTCTTCACGTTCGTCTACGCGACCGTGGCGGCCAGAAGCCGGTCGGCCGAGCGGGTGCTGATTCCGTTACTCGACGTGCTGCAGTCGGTGCCGATCCTCGGCTACCTGTCCTTCACGGTGCTGTTCTTCCTGTCGTTGTTTCCGGGGCGCATCCTCGGCGCCGAATGCGCGGCGATCTTCGCGATCTTCACGAGCCAGGCGTGGAACATGACGTTCAGCTTCTACCAGGCGCTGCGCACGGTGCCGCTCGATCTCGACGAGGCGAGCCGCAGCTTCCGGCTTTCGGCATGGCAGCGCTTCTGGCGCCTCGAGGTGCCGTTCGCGATGCCCGGCCTCGTCTGGAACGCGATGATGTCGATGTCGGGCGGCTGGTTCTTCGTGGTCGCGTCCGAGGCGATCGCGGTCGGCGGCCTGCACGTCGACCTGCCCGGCGTGGGCGCCTACGTCGCGCAGGCGATCGCGAACCGCGACCTGGCCGCGGTCGGCTGGGCGATCGTGGCGATGAGCATCGCGATCGTCCTGTACGACCAGTTGCTGTTCCGGCCGCTGGTCGCGTGGTCGGAACGATTCCGCTACGGTGATGCCGCGCCCGCTGTCGCGCCGCACAGCTGGATGCTCGACCTGTTCCATCGATCGCGATGGATGGCGCGCGCGGTCGCCCCGGTCGGCATGCTGTTGCGCCGTGCGGCACGTGCGCGGCTCCACGGGGCAGCCTGGCCGTGGCGCGACCGGATCGCATTGCCGCGCCATGCGGGCGATGTGCTCTGGTTCGCGCTGTGTGCCGCGGGAGGCGCGTATGCGGCGTACGTGCTGTTCCGGCTCGGCCGCGCGACGCTGACCTGGACCGACTTGCGTGTCGTGGCCGGCGCGGGGGCGCTCACGTTCGTCCGCGTGACGGTGCTGGTCGTGATCGCCTCGGCGATCTGGGTGCCGATCGGTATCGCGATCGGCCTTCGGCCGCGCGTCGCCGCACGCGTTCAGCCGGTTACGCAGTTCCTTGCCGCGTTTCCGGCCAACCTGCTGTTTCCGGTGGCCGTGTTCGCGATCGTGCGCTTCCGTCTCGAACCCGATATCTGGCTGTGCCTGCTGATGATCCTGGGCGCGCAATGGTATGTGCTGTTCAACGTGATCGCCGGTGCGAGCGCGTTCCCGGCCGACCTGTGCGAAGCCGCCGCATGCTTCCGGGTCCGGCCGGCGACCTGGTGGCGTCGCGTCATGCTGCCGGGCGTCCTGCCGTACTTCGTGACGGGCGCGATCACCGCGTCCGGCGGCGCATGGAACGCGAGCATCGTCGCCGAAGCCGTGAGCTGGGGCAGCACGCGCCTGAATGCCGGCGGACTGGGCGCCTACATCGCGCGGATGACCGACGCCGGCGACTATCCGCACATCGCACTCGGCGTCGCCGTCATGTCGTTGCTCGTGATCGCGACCAATCGGCTCGTGTGGCGCCCCATGTACGCGTTCGCGGAACGCAGAACGAGGCTCGATTGAGCCGGAACCCGATCCCCTACCCGCAGGAGACTGGCGTGTCGAACCTCGGTGAATGCAAGGAAGCGCATGTCGCGAATGCCGCCACGCCGTCGTCCGGCCAGACACCGGCCGTGCTCGAGATGCGCGCCGTCTGCAAGTCGTTCACGAAGCCGTCCGGCGAACCGCTGCACGTGCTGGCCGATATCGATCTCACGCTGCGCGAGGGCGAAATACTGGGGCTCCTCGGCCGCTCCGGCTCGGGCAAGTCCACGTTGCTGCGGATCGCGGGCGGGCTCGTCAGGCCCTCGTCCGGTGCGGTCGCGTATTGCGGGGCACCGCTGGCCGGCCCGACCGGCGGCATCGCGGTGGTGTTCCAGACGTTCGCGTTGTACCCGTGGCTGACGGTCGCCGAAAACGTCGAGCTGGGACTCGATGCGCTGAGCCTCCCGCCACGCGAAGTGCGCGAACGGGCCGCCGCCGCGATCGAGCTGATCGGACTCGACGGTTTCGAATCGGCTTATCCGCGCGAACTGTCGGGCGGCATGCGCCAGCGGGTCGGGTTCGCCCGCGCGCTCGTCAGCCAACCCGTGATGCTGTTGATGGACGAACCGTTCTCGGCGCTCGACGTGCTCACTGCGGAAACGTTGCGTACCGATTTTCTCGACCTGTGGGATGCGCGCCAGTTGTCGACCCGGTCGGTGATGATGGTGACCCACAACATCGAGGAAGCCGTGCTCATGTGCGATCGCATCCTCGTGCTCGGCGCCGGTCCGGCCCGCATCGACGCCGCGCTTAACGTGCCGCTGCCACGTCCGCGCAGCCGGCATGACCCGGCCTTCCAGGCGATCGTCGGCAAGATCTACGCGACGCTGACCGCCCGCATTGCCGATGCGGCGGAGGCCCGCGACGCGGCCGGCGGCGCGCTGGCCATGACGCTGCCCGACGTGACGAGCCACCATCTCGCCGGGTTCGTCGAGACCCTCGCGGCCGCACCGTACGACGGCCATGCGGAACTCGGCACGATTGCATCGGCGCTCGCGCTGCGGGCCGACGCGCTCCATTCGACCGCCGCGGCGCTCCATCTGCTCGCCTTTGCCGAGTGGCACGACCGCACGATCCGGCTGAGCGCGGCGGGCCACTTGTTCGCGCACAGCGACGACGAGGCCCGGCGGCGCCTGTTTCGGGAGCATGTCGTCAAATTCGTGCCGCTTGGCGCGCATATCGACGAAGTCCTGGACGAGCGCGCCGGGCATCGCGCGCCGCGCGAGCGTTTCGAACTGGAACTCGAGGATCATCTCGATCCGCGCGGCGCGGATCAGGCGTTGCGCGTCGTGACCGACTGGGGCCGCTACGCCGGGCTGTTCGATTACGACGACCATACGCGCACGTTCGGCCGTTGACCGTGCGCGCGCTCGTCAAATGCGACGTGGCGTGACGTGGCCAGACGATTCGACGTCGATCGCGCCGCGCGGTGCGCATTGACTTCCGTCAACGTACGCCGCGCGCTGCGATCGAGAATGAAGGCATCGTCGACGGCAAGACGCGGCGGCACGCGCCATGCCGCCGGCAGGCAGCTTGCCGATCCGGCACCGGAACACACCGGGCGTTCGCTGACGACGTCGTTCAGGCATCCGATCGATGCGTGGCGACGCGAGGTCGATCGTCCGGACATCGAGCGTGGCACAGCGGGGCATGCGACGCTGGATGGGCCGTCGGCGCGAGCGTGCCGAACCGGCGGGATTGCCCTGCGTTTGCACGCCGCCGATCGTCCGCGGGAGGACTGACCATGAACTGGCTTTCCGAATATTTCGCACAGCGCACGAGCCCGTTGTCGCTGTCGCTCTGGGCGCATCCGCCGCTCGTGGTCGGGCCCGACGGCCCGGCTTGCCGCGAGCCTTATCGTCTGCCTTATCCGGGTGTGGAACTGGTGTACACGCCGGCCGAAACCGTGGAGCGCGGCGGCAGGATCTATGCGTTGCCGGCGCGCTACGACTCGAGGGGGACATTCGCGCGCGGCGCGCTGCATCACGACGGCACGCCGTTCTTCCGCGAGGTGACGATTTTTGCGCCGTCGCCGTTCAACCGCGATTTCGTCATGACGGTCAACGGCGAATTCTCGTTCGTGCCGTCGTTCTGGCCGGACGGTTCACCCGGCTTCTCGGGGATCTGCGCGCCGGCCGCGGGCGTCTGCATGTCGGGTGTGTCCGGCGACCGATCCGGCCCGCCGTGGCTGTTCCAGGGATATCTCAGCATCTAGGCGCCCGGTTCCCGCCGAGGGCGGGAACCGGGCTCCGCGTGCACGTTCCCGCGTCTTCTCCCGACGGCGAGACAAACGAGCGCGCCGGGCATGCCGCCCAGGTGGGCGAAGTGCGCGACGCCGCTCGTGCCGACGCCGTCGGGCGATACGCGTGCGTGCTTCCACCGAAAGCGCAACAGGAGCCTCATCATGCACATCGGAAGAATCAGTACCCGGCCGGTCGAATCCTGCACCGTGGAATGCAGTGCGCTCGAACTGGCCGATCGCATGCGGCACGCGCATGTCGGCGATATCGTCGTCATCGAGTATCGCGAGGGCGATGCCATCCCGATCGGCGTCGTCACCGACCGCGACCTGGTGATCGAGGTGATGGCCCGCGGCGACGATCCGGGCGGCGTGACGGCCGGCCAGATCATGTCGCGGGGCCTGGTCGTCGTGTCCGACACCGACGAGATCGGCGTCGCGCTCGAGGAGATGCGCCGGTCGGGCATCCGGCGCTTGCCGGTGGTCGACGATGAGGGCCGTCTCTCCGGCATCGTGACGCTCGACGATATCGTCGAGCATCTGGCGGGGCTGCTCGGCAGTGTCGCGGAAGTCGGCAAGCTGCAGCAGATCGAGGAGCAGCGTTTCCGCGCGTAACGACGTGTCGCCGGCCCAGCGCCCGTCGTGGGTGTGGGCGCCGTTCCCCGGGCGCCACCCACCGCGCGGTTATCTGCGTAGCAGGGTGAACAACGGCGCCCAGAATGCACGGTCACCGTATGCCGCGACATCGCATTCCGTCTCGAACCGCATCGCGATCGCGGCCTCGGAGCCGTCCAGCGGCTCGGCATGCGCGATCTGCGTGGCCAGTACGGCAGTGTCGGCGTCGGACGCATCGCGCCCGAGGGCGGCCCGGGCCGCGACACGCGCGGCGAGCGTCGCCGGGCTCGCGCTGAAGTCGAGAATCGCGACGCGCACGCCGAGCTGCGCGGCGAGCGAGATGAAGGCCGTCCGGTTGTGCCGGCGCAGGAACGTCGCGTCGACGATCGCCGTGTAGCCGCTGGCGAGGACCACGCCGGCCTGCTCACGGAGCCTGTCGTAGGTCGCGTCGATTGCCGTATCCGAGTACGCGTCGGCGGGCAGCCGGGTGTGCTCCGGCGCGCTGGCGTCGCGCTTGCGCTCGACATCGCTGGACAGCCGGATCGCGCCGATCTGTTCCGCCAGCGCGCGGCTGGCCACCGATTTGCCCGAGCCGGACAAGCCGCGGCACAGAAGCAGCACGGGTTGCGCATCGCGCCGCGCCTGCGCCACGTCCGACGCGACGCGCAGATAGCGGCCGCGCGCCGCTTCGTCGCCGCGCAGCCGCGCGGTCATCGCCCGCACCAGCGCGCGATAGACGAAGTAGCACGGCAGCACGCCCAGCGCCGCATGGTCGCCCGTGCGGGCGAGCCATCCGGACAGGAGGCGGTGGGCGCAGTCGGCTCGCCCGCGGGCGGAATAATCCATCAGCGCAAACGCGAGATCGCTCGCCACGTCGATCCAGCGCAGCGAGTCGTCGAATTCGATGCAGTCGAACATCAGGATGCGGTTGCGCCAGCGCACGACGTTGTCGAGATGCAGGTCGCCGTGGCACGCGCGCACGAAGCCGTGCGCATGCCGCTCGGCGAGCAGCGGTGCGATGCGGGCCAGCTCGGCCTCGTACCAGCGGCGCAGCGCGGCTTCCCCGGGCACGGTCGCGTCGAGCGTGTCGCACAACGGCCGGCATTGCGCCGCGACGCTGGCCGCGCTGCCCGGGTGGCCGCGCGGCGCGTGGCGGGGCGCGTGAAGGTGATGGCGAGCCAGCGTCACCGCGAGTGCGTCCGCATCCGTCAGGCCCACGTCGTGCGATGCGCTGCGTGCCGACAGCATCGCAGTCGCATCGAACCGGCGCATGCGCACCACGTGCTCGCCCGGCACCGCGGCGTGTCGGCGCCGGCGCGCGGCGGTCGCCACGGGCGGGCCGAATGCACTGCGCCGGCCCTGCGCGACGAGCGGCCAGACGCCCAGGTACAGCGGGCCGGCGAACGGCCGGTTGAGCGTGCATTCGGCAAGCGCGCAGCGGCGCCGCTGCGCGGGGCGCACGAGGTCGACGAACGCGAAGCGGACGGGCTTGATGCGCTTGTACGCATAACGCCCTGCCAGATACACGACGGACAGGTGCGTTTCGATCCGTTCGATCCGGCCGGCGGGATGGGGATAGTTGGCGGGCCGGCGCAATGCGCGATCGAATTGCAGGGTTTCGCGTCGTGCGGCTCCGCGGCTCGACTTGAACGGCAGGCGTGGTGCTCGGGGCATGGCGTACGGATCGGTGGCGGGGCGCATGCGGCGGCGCCCGCGGGTGGTCGTCGAACGGGAACGGCTCCGTGCCCGTCTGCTCGATGTCGCGGCATCGGGCCGGCAGGCCCAACGTGACGCGTGCGACGACCCCTATTGCAGCCGACCGGCACCCGTTCCGGCTTGATGCGCGTCAAGCCTGTCGCGCTCGCGCGTCCCGCACGCGGCTCCGCGAGCCGGCACTGGCCCGGCGTCGGCGCAACGCCGTCGCGTCCACACCATCGGCGGCCTGCGCGGTGCGAGTGGTTCGCACCGCACAGGCGGGTGATTGACGCAGATCATCCGCGCGCTTCGTGCGCGCAATACAGTCGATTCGAACGCTTGCGCGATGCGGGACGAGGCTGCGTGCCGAATGCGGGAAGTGGGCCGCGACACGGCCGGATTCGCGCCGAGCGTGTTCATGCCGCCCGATTGCGGGCGGAATTCGATGCGATGCGTTGCGGGGCAGCGGCGATGAAACTACGTTTATGGGCGGTCGGCGTGCTCGTTGCATTGGCCGCGTGCGCCGGTGCGGAACGGAACACGGCCTTCCGGTCGACGGAAACGCAATTGTTCGCGACGCGCCAGGCCGCGGTGCTGCAGTGTTCGACACCTGCCGAATGCGATCGCGCATGGCACTTCGCACGCGGCTACGTCGAAGCGCATTCGTCGACCCGGATCACGCGCGCCGATGCGGACACGATCGAAACGGCGGCGCCGTTTCTTGCCGGAGAAGTGTATCTGTGGGCCTCCCGTACGACGTCGGGCGGCACTTCGGTGATCCGGCTCAAGGCGATGTGCAAGGGCATGTACGCCAGCGACGGCGGCCCGGGCTGGCGGTACGACGCGTGCGCGACGAGGATCCTCGACATCGAGCGGGGCTTCCGGTCATACGGAAACCCGGCGCGTTCGTCCGATGCGCCGACGGCGCCCGTCGTGCCGCGATGATCCGGCGTCTCGCGGCCACTCGCGTGCCGGTTTCCGCGTGACTCCGAACCGTTGACCTCCGTCAACGCCCGCTTCCGGCGAACGCCGATGATGAAAACCATGCCGAACGCCGCCGGCGCGTCGGTTCATCCAGCGAGGTCGGTATGTACACGAACATCATGGTCGCCATGGACGGCAGTCCTTCATCGCAACGCGCGCTCGACGAGGGCTTGAAGGTGGCGCGATCGTGCGGGGCCCGCCTGTTCGCCGTTTTCGTCGTCGACAAGTCGCTGATGATCACGTTCGGCGGACGTATGGACCCGGATGCACTGCTCGCCGAGATCCGGCGCGACGGCGTGTCGGTCCTGCGACAAGCGGAACGAACCATCGCGCACGCGGCAGTCAACGGCGAGACGGAACTCGTCGAGACCGAGCTTGGCGAGAGCATCGCCGAACGGCTGCAGCGTTACGTTGCCGAGCGGTCGATCGATCTCGCGGTGGTCGGCACCCACGGGCGGCGCGGAGTCCGGCGGCTGTTCCTCGGCAGCGTCGCCGAACGGTTCCTGCGCGGATCGAGCTGCCCGGTGCTGCTCATGCGCGGCAGCGACGCCGCGCCGGCCGAGGCGGCGGCGTAGGGCCGCCATGCACGCAGCGCCGCCCGCCGGCGCCTGCCCGTGCGCAACCTGCCGAGGTGACCATCATGCAGATCTCCTTTCCTTCCGAACATCCGACGTATTGCGGCCAGGATCCGTCACTGACCTTTCCGGCGCTGGTCGAAGGCCACCGCGTGCGCTGTGGGATTACCGCGGCAGCGCTGGAGGATCACTTCCGCGCGGCGTCGCCGCGCGAGCAGGATCTCGTGGAGGCGTTTGCCCGCCACCGTCCCGCGATCGAGCGCGCCGCACGCTGCCTGCTCGAGGAAATGGGCGGCCGGCCGATCCTGCTTCACAGCGGCTATTTCCGGTTCTGCACGTGAGCGCCCGCAGTCGTTGACGCGCATCAAGCGCGTGCCGATACGGGCAGTTACGCTGGAATCCTGATGATCGTTCGTCCGTTGTGCGGCACACGGTGCCGCGCCAATCCGGTCTTGATCATGGCGTCGCGCGGGCGGGACGAACGCGCGGGCCGCTTGTCTATCGTTCAAGGAGTACGAACCATGAGCAATGTCACGCGTTACGATCCGTTTTCGATCGAACCCGTCGCCGACCTGTTTCAGGGGCTGTTCAGGCCGCTGCGCGGAATGACGCTTGCGGACGGGCCCGACCTGGCCTCGATGAAGATCGACGTGACGGAAAGCGACGAGGCATACAAGGTCAACGCGGAACTGCCGGGCGTCGCCAAGGACGACATCGACGTCCAGGTGACGGGCAGCACCGTATCGATCAACGCGAAGATCGAGCGCAACAAGGAGCAGAAGGAGGGCGAACGCGTGATCCGGCGCGAGCGCTACAGCGGTGCGATCAGCCGTTCGTTCTCGCTGTCGGGCGAGATCGACGACGCGAATGCATCGGCGACGTACCAGGACGGCGTGCTGTCGCTGACGCTCCCGAAGAAGGCGCCGGTCGCGCAGAAGAAGCTGGCGATCAGCTGATCGGACGGCAGGCAGCGGGCGATGCGGGTACGCGTCGTCCGAAGGGAGATACCGGCGCGCGGAGCGATCCGCGCGCCGTCTTTATTGAAGCGGTCGCGCGAACGCTCACGCGTGCGATCCCGTGCCGCCAGCCCGGTAGCCCACCGTCTGCGCGAGGATCGGGAGCTCGTCCTCGTTCAGCCGCAGCGCATCGGCAAGCGCGCGATGGTTGATCCAGCCGCGTACGACGGTGCCGAGCCCGGCGGCCGCGCAGTAGAGCGACACGTTCTGCGCGATGGCGCCGGCCGTGATCGCCGAGAACACGTCGCGCTGTTGCGGCGGCATGTCGAGGATCGCCGAGGTGCGCACGACGTAGACGAGATCCAGCGGCGCGCGGCCGACGAAGTCCTGGTAACCCGTGAGGTTGCGGGCATCCACCGCGTGTTTCAGCACGAGCCGGTGCGCGGGCGCGTCGTAGCGATAGACGCCGCATGGCAGCGCGACGTACACGTCGATTTCGTTGAACGCATGCGCGGACGGCGCCGTGCGGCCGCCGCCGGCAGGCCGGTTGACGCCGTCCGCGGCCCACAGCATCGCGCCGAGCGTCGCGGGCGGCAGCGGCGTGGCGGCGAATTCGCGGGCGCTCATTCTGGCTGCGAGTGCCGTCATCAAGGGCGGGCCGCTGTCGAGGTCCGGATGCGGCAGGTCGATGAAGGCCGGGGATTCGCCCTGTGGCGATACCGGCCGTGCCGGTGGCGCTGGCGAATAGGCCAACAGTTGCTGGTCCGTCATGTGAGTCTCCTTGGAGCATCGCCGTGCTCGCCTGGAACGTCGCGCATCGGCGATCTCACGATAAGACGGCCGGGCCGCATCGGCTTGACCTCCGTCAAGCGGTGCTCCGGCGGGCTGCGATGCGCGTCGAGCGGCGTCCGTTGACCTGCATCAGCGATCCCCGGCCGCGCGTGTGCAAATCTGGAGGTGTGCGGCGGACTGGCGCGCCGCGGCTCACAGGAGTGCAGGCGATGAAGACCGACAAGCAGTTGAAGCAGGACGTTCAGGACGAACTGGAGTCCGACCCGGCGATCGACGCGACACGTATCGGTGTCGAGGTGGTCAACCGGATCGTGACGCTCTCGGGGCATCCGCCGAGCTATGCGGAGAAGCTGGCGATCGAGCGGGCGGCGAACCGCGTGGCCGGCGTCAAGGCGCTCGTCGTCGACATGACCGTGCATCTGCCGGACGACGACGTCCGCACCGACGAGGACATCGCGAACGCGGTGCGTTCGGTGCTGCACTGGACCGTCGGGCTGCACGACGACGCGGTGAAGGTGCAGGTCGAACACGGCTGGATCACGCTGTCCGGCAGGGTCGAATGGGCGTACCAGAGCCACCTGGCCGTGCGGGCGATCTCGCAGATGCGCAGCGTGACCGGCGTGACCGACCATATCGCGGTGCAGGGGACGATCGGCTCGGCCGACATCGGCGGCAACATCAAGCGCGCGATCATGCGCCATGCGGAGCGCGAGGCGAAGCACATCGCGATCGAGGTGCGCGACGGCACGGTGCGGCTGTCCGGCAAGGTCGGCTCGTTCTCCGAGCGCAAGGCCGTGCGCGGGGCGGCATGGTCGGCGCGCGGCGTGCGTGCCGTCGTCGACGACCTGGTCGTGGAGTAACGCCGGCAAGCGGCAACCGGATGCGCGGTGCGCGCGGAAGGGGGAGTCAAATGACACTGTCAGGCGAGGTACGCGATGCGGACTGGTCGGTGGCGATCGAGACGATCGCCGCCGGAACGGGCGGCTACTGTTGCAGGATCCACGTGACGCTGGTGTCGCCGGAGGGCGCGTGCGAGCGTACGTTCGCACACAGCCGGACCCACGACACCGAGCGCGAAGCCGCGATCGACGGGCTGCGCGCCGGGATGACGTGGATCGAGATGAGGAAGTCGAACACGTTCACGGTTTGAGGTCGCGGCGCCCATGCGCGTGTCGCACGGGTGCCGGCGTTCCGTTCGCCACGCGATGCAATCGGCGCCGCATCGCGTGTGCATCGACATCGACGTGCCTAGCCGTCCGACCGATCACGGGTGGCACGCGGCGGCGCGGCGCGCGGGACCGGTTCGTCGTCGCGCGCATGCCTGCGTCGCCGCCCGACATGATGCGCGACGGCGTCGGTCACGGTCGGAAAGAAGCAGGCGGGGCCGAATACGTCGAACAGCCCGTAGGCGCGCAGGCGATCCTTCACCGGGCCCTTCATTTCCGCGAAGTTCAGCGCGATCTTCCGTTCCCGGAGTTCCTCGCCCAGCATTACGAGCCGGTCCGCGGCGCTGGTGTCGATATCGGTGACGGGCTCGGCCGCGATGACGATGCGCGCAACCGGTGGCGCGGACTTCGCGAGCGCCGCGTGCAGATGCTCGCAGAAGATCTCGACGTTCGCGTAGAAGAGCGGCGCATCCCAGCGGAACAGCAGGAGGCCCGGTATCAGCACGGCGTCCGGATGCCGCGCGACGTCGTGATAGCCGCGCACGCCGGCGAGCCGGCCCAGCACCGCATCGTACGGATGCCACGCGCGCCACACGAACGACAGCAGCGACAGCGCGCTGGCGAGCAGGATGCCGGGCACGACGCCCATGCCGATCACGCCGGCGAAGCACAGCACCGAAATCAGGCATTCGCCGCGACGCATCCGGTACAGCCGCACGACGCTGCGGACGTCCGCGATGCCGAACGCGGCGTAGATCACGACGGCGGCCAGCGCCGCGCGCGGCACGAGGGTCAGCAGCGCCGGGGCGGCGGCGAGCAGGAGCGCGATGCAGGCCGCCGCGACCAGGTTCGTGACCTGGCTCTGCGCGCCGGCGGCGATCGCGACGGGCGTACGCGATGCGCTGCTGCTGACCGCGCACCCTTGCATCACGCCGGCCAGCAGATTGGCCGCGCCCAGTGCGAGCAGTTCCTGGTTGCGGTCCGGCGTATCGCCGGCGCGTGTGGACAGTGCGCGCGACAGCATGCTGATGTCGGCGAACGACACCAGTGCGACGGCGATCGCGCCGGACGCAAGCGCGACCAGATCGGCGACGGACACGGCCGGCAGATGCGGCACGGGCGCACCGGCAGGCAGGGCGCCGATCGTTGCCACGCCGTGCAACGGCGGCACCTGCGCGACGACGGTTGCGGCCAGCACCGCGATCAACACGCCGGGCGCACGCGGCATCGTGCGTTTCATCAGGAAAATGAGGGCGAGCGTACCGATGCCCAGCGCGCTCGCGGCAAGGGAAAACCGGTGTCCGGAGAGCGCCTGCGCGATGCGCGGCACGCTGGTGAACACGTCGCCGCCCGATACCGGCATGCCCAGCAGTTCCGGCAACCGGCCGATCGCGAGCGCAATGGCGATGCCGTTCAGGTAGCCGTACTGGATCGGGCGCGACAGCAGATCGGTGACGAAGCCGAGGCGGAGCGCGCCGAGCAGGATGCAGATCGTGCCGGCCGACAGCGCCAGCGCGCCGGCGAGCGCGATCGCGCGTTGCGGATCGTGACCGGCGAGCGGGGCGATGGCGCCGGCAATCAGCGCGGCCAGCGCCGAATCGGGGCCGAGGACGAGGATCCGGCTCGGGCCGAGCAGCGCATACGCGAGCAACGCGGCGATCGACGCATGGAGCCCCGTGATGGCGGGCAGGCCGGCCGCCTCGGCATAGCTCATGCCGACGGGCACCAGCACGGCCGACAGCGCGATGCCCGCATAGAGATCGCGCGAGAGCCATGCGCGACGGTAGGTCGCGAGCAGCGCGATGCCGGGGAACAGGTGGGCGACGCGGGCGGAAAGAGGCCGGTTCATGGCGGCTTCATCCGGGAGCCGTCCGGGCGAGCGGGAGGGGCGGCGCCGCCCGGCGCACGGTCACCGGGATGCGGCCAGCCCGGGCAGACGTGCGAAACGGCAGGGCGACAGGGGTCATTGCGTCGGGCGACAAGGCCGCTGCCGCTGCACCGGATGCCGGCGGCGCGGCACGGCGATGCGCGGTTTCACGCGGTTTCAGGCGGCCTTGAGCGCCGACAGTTGCAGCGCCTGCGCGAAGCGCGCCAGCGTGGCGATCGATCCCGTCACGCTTTCGTATCGCTCGCGCCCGATCTGGCCGTCGAGGATCACGAGCATGCCGGCGTCGCGTGCGAGGGCGACGAGCGCCTGCGTGTCGAGCGCGGCTGCGTCGGTGCGGCCGGCCTGATCGCCCGGATCGGGAAGAGGGGTAGCGTGTGACATGACGACTCTCCTGATGGCCTGGAACCCGGATGCCGCGCAGCCGTGATCCATGAATTCAGTATCGTTGCCGCGCCGGCGCGATTCAATCGGCGTGCTCCGAAGCTGCGGTAGGAATCGTTCGGCGGGCGTCGGCAGATTCCTACATGGCACGCGGCTTCGGCGTCGTGCGGCGGCGCACCGGCCGCGCCGTGCGCCGCCGCGCATACCAGCCGCCGATCGCGCGCCAGATGTCGGGGGCGGATTCGCAGTACGTGAACAGGTCGAGATCGCTGCGGTCGATCATCCCTTCGTCGGCGAGGAAGGCCAGGTCCACCGCGCGGCGCCAGTACGCTTCGCCGACGAGGATCACCGGCAGCGGCGGGATCTTGCGCGTCTGCAGCAGCGTCAGGACTTCGAACAGCTCGTCGAACGTGCCGTAGCCGCCGGGGAAAAATACCGCCGCCTTCGCGCGTTCGAGCAGGTGCAGCTTGCGGATCGCGAAATAGTGAAACCGGAAGCAGAGATCGGGCGTGATGTACGGATTCGGCGCCTGTTCGCGCGGCAGCTCGATGTTGAAGCCGATGCTCGGCGCGCCGCGCTCGTACGCGCCGCGATTCGCGGCCTCCATGATGCCGGGGCCGCCGCCGGTGACGATGGCGAGCCGCGCGGTGCGCGTGCACCGGTCGGCGTGGCCGACGATGCGCCCGAATTCGCGCGCGACGCGGTAATACACGCTGTGCTCGACGAGCCGGCTCGCCGCCGCGACGGCACGACGCCGGCCCGCATCGTGCGGACGCGCCGCAAGCAGGCGATTGGCTTCGTTCAGCCGCGCATTTGCAACGGCAGGGGCAACGATGCGCGTGCTGCCGTAGATCACGACTGCATGGCCGATGCGTTCGTTCTGCAGGCGTTCCTCGGCCTTCCAGTAGTCGAGTTGCAGCCGGATGCCGCGCATGCCCGTGCGCTGCAGGACGGTGGCATCGTCGTCGGCGGGCGTGCAGCTCGCGCGTTGCGCGGGAGCCGACGCGCGACGCGGGCGGCGCCCGGCGCCGTCGTGGCCGACGACCGCAGCGGGCCGCGTGCGGGTGCGCCGGCCGCGCGTGTCCGCCGGCATCGGGCCGCCTGCAGTACGGCGGCGCACTTCACCGCGTGCGTTACCGGCAGGAACGCGCTTGAGTACGGTCGACATGAGCAGCGGGCGGCGGGCCGGTTACTGGCTGAGCACCCACTGCACGAGCTGGTGCGCGTCGTCGGCGGACAGCGGGCCGCCGCGATCCTCGGCGGACGGCATCGGCGTGTCGCCCCAGTGCACGCGGCCGCCGACGCGCAGCTTGCGTTCCAGTTCCGCCGCGGCCGCCGGATCGCCGCGGTAGCGCTGCGCGATGTCGTGGAACGACGGCCCGAGGAACGTCATGTCGGACGTGTGGCAGAACATGCAGTGCTGCGCGTTGACGAGATCGGTCGGCTCGGGCACGGCCGTCTGCGCGGTGGCCGGGTGGGCCATCGCGGCGATCACGCAGAAGGCGGCGTTACGCAGGAGGTTCATGTCGTTTTCCTTGTCGGGATCGGCAGGGCCGCATCACGCCGCAGGGGCGCGCTCACGAGACGACTTCGTCGAGCGGGCGGCGCGGCGAGTGCGGCGTCTGCGGGCCGCGCCCGACCCGCAGCAGCAACTGCGGTTCGCCGTGCAGCCCGAGCATGTGGCGCAGGTGGGCGCGCAGCCCGGCCGTCTCGATCGGCTGGTTCAGGTACGACGCGGTATAGCCTGCGCGCGTCGCGACGAGCAGGACGCGCTCCAGCGCCTGTCCGGCGGCGAGCCACGCGTCGCGATCGTCGCGCACGGTCGAGATGCATACGACCAGCGGCGACGCGCCGACGAGCTGGTGATGCAGCGCGGCCAGCCCGTTGCCGAGATCGAAGGTCCGTACCGCCATCGTCACCACGGGCGCCGCGAAATCCAGCAGCGTCGGCACGCCGGCCGCGAACGCCGGCATGCCGTCGGTGTGCCGGCGCGGATCGATCCAGCTCGCCAGTTCGCGCCTGAAGCGCGGGTCCGCGAACTGCTGCTGGTCGGCCTCCGCAACCAGCTCGGCCACCCGTGCGCGATTCGCGATCGAGTCGACGCAGGTGATCTCGGCGCCTTCCGCGACACCGGCCGCGATCAACGCGTGCTGAAGGTCGTCCGGCACGGCCGTCGATTCGAACGGCGCGCGCGTCGTGACGCGCTCCGGAATCGCATCGAACAGCGCGCCGAGCGATGCGTCGGAATAGCCGTCGTCGCATACCCGGACCATCGCGAGCAGATCGGGATCGATGTCGGACGGAAACGTGCTGATCGTGTGGGCGAGCCCGGCGTGATCGAGCGCGACGCGCAGGTTGAGCAGGGCCGCACCGCAGCTGATGATCAGCTCGCGATCGAACGGATCGATGACGGGCAATGCACGTACACGATCCGCGCAGACCGCGATCGTGGGGCCGTCGACGATGAAGCGCCATGGCTGCGAGTTGTGGCTGGACGGGGCCAGCACCGCGTAGGCCAGCAGCGACTTCAGATGCACTTCGGGATGGGCGCTCGCGGCTAGTGGGGGAACGGATATCATTCGATCATCTCCTGGTCGCCACACGTCGGGCGTGACGCCACTTCATCGTGTCAGCAACCGTCCGACCGCCGTTGACCCACATCAAGCGCCCGTCACCGGGCCATGCGTTCGCGACGCGGAGCGGCTAGCGTGGAGAGGTGAAGCGTACGCACCGGCGTGCGCAGGGGAGGCGAGCATGCTTGCGATGATGTTTGACGGCACGACACCGCATTTGCGCGAGGCGCGCGTGCCGGAACCGCTGCCGGCGGCAGGCCAGTTGCTGATCGACGTGCACGCATGCGGCGTATGCCGGACGGATCTCCACGTCGTCGACGGCGAGCTTGCGCATCCGAAGTTGCCGCTGATCCCGGGGCACGAAATCGTCGGCACGGTGCGCGCGCTCGGCGCGGGCGTGACGGGCTTCGCCGTGGGCGACCGAGTCGGGGTGCCGTGGCTCGGCTCGACGTGCGGCCATTGCGCGTATTGCACGGCGGGCCGCGAGAATCTGTGCGACAGCCCGGGATTCACCGGCTATACGATCGATGGCGGCTATGCGGAGCGCACCGTCGCCGACCACCGCTATTGCGTGCATCTGCCGCGGCGCTACACCGATCTCGAAGCCGCGCCGCTGCTGTGCGCGGGCCTGATCGGTTATCGAACCTTGCGCATGGCGGGCGATGCGCGCCGCATCGGCATCTACGGCTTCGGCGCGGCGGCGCATCTCGTCGCGCAGGTCGCGCATGCCGAGGGGCGGAAGGTGTTTGCGCTGACGAAGCCCGGCGATACCGTCGCGCAGCAACTGGCACGTTCACTCGGTGCCGCGTGGGCCGGCGGCAGCGACGAAGCGCCGCCCGAGGCGCTCGACGCCGCGCTGATCTTCGCGCCGGTGGGCGCACTGGTGCCGGCCGCGCTCCGCGCCGTCGACAAAGGCGGGATCGTCGTATGCGGCGGCATCCACATGAGCGATATCCCGGGCTTTCCGTACGCGTGGCTGTGGGGCGAGCGCCGTATCGTGTCGGTCGCCAACCTGACGCGCGCGGACGCGGTCGAATTCATGCGGGTCGCCGATGCGGTGCCGCTGCGGGTCGAGGCCGTGCGCTACGCGCTGACCGATGCGAATCGCGCACTCGACGACCTGCGCACGGGGCGTTTGTCCGGGGCGGCGGTACTCGCCATGCGCGGCTGATGCGCTCGCCGCGCGCGCCGCGCGGTCAGATTCGCCCGAGGCCTTCCGGATCGACGATGCGGATCTGCTTGCCTTGCGCGGCGACGAGCCCCTTGTGCTGGAACTTCGACATCATGCGGCTCACCGTCTCGAGCTTCATCCCGAGATATTCGCCGATCTCGTCGCGCGTCATCCGCAGCACGAATTCGGCGGCCGAGTAGCCGCGCGCCTTGAAGCGCGTGGAAAGGTTCAGCAGGAACGCGGCCACGCGCTGTTCGGCGGTCATCGTGCCGAGCAGCAGCATCAGCGCGGATTCGCGCACGATTTCGCCGCTCATCATCTGGTACACGTGATGCTGCATCGGCCGTACTTCGCGGCACATCTGCTCGAGCTGGCCGAACGGAATGATGCAGACCGTGCTGTCCTCGAGCGCGATCGCGTCGCCGTTGTGGTGCCCGGTGTGCACGCCGTCGAGCCCGAGCGATTCGCCGACGATCTGGAACCCGGTGATCTGCTCGTCGCCGTCGCGATGCATCACGATGGTCTTGAACGATCCGGTTCGGACTGCATAGATGCTGTTGAACGCATCCCCCGCGCGAAACAGCGTTTCGCCGCGCCTCACGTGCCGCGTCGTGCAGATCATCGCGTCGACGCGCGCGAATTCGTCAGGAGAAAGGTCGGCCGGCATGCAGACGGTACGCAATGCGCACGTCGAGCAACGGGACGCGGCGCGCTTCGGTTGCTCCGCCCGTTCGACGGGGTGCAACGGGATGAACGGGCGTAACGGCATGGTCGGCGAAACTTCGGCATGGCTCTGCATGATCGGCTCCAGTACGTTGAGGGCAGCGACGGGCCGCCGTGGGCGGGATCGCGCTGGTGGTAGCGCCCGCGGCCCTGACGGTTGTCGCACTCATGGTGAAGAACCGCGCCGGTGGGGCCGGGAGACCTGTCCCGACGGCGAGTGCCGCCTTTGCTCCGCGAGGCGCGTGCTTGTTTTTCTTGATCTGGAGTATGGATGTTGCGCGGCGTCAAGGAAATCAGCAGCCGTTGAAGATGCAGTAGGTCACATGGAAGCGATGTAGGCGGTTTCCTACACGGGTGCGGCATTCTGTCCGGGGCGACGCGGGGGCGCACCGGTCGTGCGCCGGAGCCGCCATCACAGCTCGTCCGGGTCGTCGAACAGCTTGTGGCGCATCGCATAGCGCACGAGCGCCGTGTCGTTCGGCATCTGCATCTTCTCGAGAATCCGCGTCTTGTAGGTACTGACCGTCTTGACGCTGACACAGAGCGCTTCCGCGATTTCGGAGATCGACTCGCCGGTGGTGACGCGCCGGAACACGTCGAATTCACGGTCGGACAGACGCTGGTGCGGCAGCAGATCGGTCGGCTCGTTCAGGCTCTGCGCGAACTGCTCGGCCATGGTCAGGCTGACGTAGACACCGCCCGCCGCGATCTTGGTCAGCGCCGCGACCAGCTCGGCGCTCGCGCTCTCCTTGGTCATGTAGCCGGACGCGCCGGCGCGGAACGCGCGCACCGCGTATTGCTGCTCGGCATGCATCGTCAGCACGAGGATATGCAAGGCCGGTTTCTCGTCCCTGATCTGCTTGATGAGTTCGACGCCGTTGCGGCCCGGCATCGACAGGTCGAGCACCAGGATGTTCGCGGAGGTATCCCGCACGAGCGCGATCGTCGACGCACTGTCGCGCGCTTCGCCCGCGACCTCGAAGCCGCTTGCGCTCTGCAGGATGTGCCGCAGGCCGTCCCGGACGAGGGCGTGGTCGTCGGCTATGAGTACACGGATCATGGCAATCCATTCCTCGCCGGATCGCGTGGCGCGGCCCACGCGGCGGCATGCGTCGATCGTCGCCGCGGACCGGCGCGTTCGATCGTCCGATGATGGCCGACGCCGATGACCGGACGATGTCCATCGTCGTCGGGGCGGGACCGGCATGGGGGCCGGTTCGTCGATGCCCCGAAATTGTGCGCCGTTCGCCGGCTTTCGCCAATCGGGATCGATGCGTACTGCCGCCGTCGCGGGCGCTTGACCGGCGTCAACCGGATGACGTTGGCCGGGCCCAGACTGGTTCGGCAAGCCGGTCGGAACCGGGCAACGACAGGGGAGGCATCATGTACGCACGGATCTTTGCAGCACTCGACGGCAGCCGCAGTTCGCGGCTGGCGCTCGACGAGGCGATCGCGCTCGCTCGCGATTCGGGGGGCCTGATCGTCGCCGTGTGCGTGGTATCGGACGCGCCGCGACTGACGGACGTCGACAGCGGCTATATCGACCAGCGCGACCCGGCGGGGCTGGATGCGGACAAGGCCGCGACCGCGGTGGCGGATGCGGAGACCGCGTTTCGGCTGTGCGGCGTGCGCGGCACCGCGCACACGATCGACGCGTGCGGCGAGGATGTGTCGTCCGTGCTGGCGCGAGCGGCCGCGGAATGCGACGCGGACCTGATCGTGATGGGCACGCACGGGCGCCGCGGCGTGCGCCGTGCGGTGCTCGGCAGCGTCGCCGAATCGCTGGTGCGCACCGCCGACCGGCCGGTGCTGGTCGTGCGTGAGGGGCAGGGCGCGTGCGCGGCCGTGCTGTGACCGACGAGGGCAGCCGTTGGCGGCTGCCCCGTCGTCAGGCGTGCGGCGTCAGTGCGACAGCAGTACCGGCACCGTCATCGTCTCGAGGATGGTGCGCGTCGCGCCGCCCAGCACGCGTTCGTGCATGCGCGCATGGCTGTACAGGCCCATCACCAGCAGATCGGCATGCAGGTCGGTCACCCGGTTCAGCAGCGTCGCGCCTACGCCGACCGACCGGTCGCGCGGCGTCGTCGAGAACGACGCGCGCACGCCATGCCGTTCGAGATACGCGGCGACGTCGACGCCCGCCGGCGTCTTGTCCGGATCGGGCTGGCCGTGCACGACCGTCTCGACGTTGACGAAGCGCGCGCGGGCCAGCAGCGGCAGCGCATCGGCCATCACGCGGGCGGCTTCGCGCCCGCCGTCCCAGCCGATCAGCACGTTCTCGCCGATCGTTCGCACGTCGCCCGCGTAGGGCACGACGATCGCCGGACGGCCGCTGCCCATCACGACATCCTCGACGAAATGCCGCGCCACGTAGGTCAGGCGATCGTCCGGGTCTTCCTGGCCGAGGATCAGCAGATCGGCGTGGCGCGCGTGCAGGATGGCGGCGGCGGTCGCGTCGCCGGCCGGCGCCTGCCATTCGACGCTGCGTCCCGCGCGCTCGGCGGCCATCAGGAATTTCTCCTCGGCCTCCTTGCGCCGCTGGTCGCACAGGCGTTCGTACACGGCCAGTTTCAGCGGTTCGTCGGGCCGCCGCAGCGGCTCGAAGAGATCCTGGCAGACCACGTAGAGGCCGATCAGATGCGCATTCCAGCGCGCCGCGAGTTCGAGTGCGAGGTCGACGCGGGTCGCGCAGCGCTTGCTGTCGTCGAGATGAACGAGCAGGGTCTTGTAGCTCATGACGGCTCCTTTTCGGTGGATGCGGCGGCGGTCTCGGCAGGTTTTCCGGACGGGCAGGCCGCCGGAATCATCAGCACCGGGCACGTGGCCAGGCGCAGCACGCGCTCGGCCACGCTGCCGAGGAAGAGGCGCTGAACGCCGCGCCGGCCGTGCGTGCCCATGATGATCAGGTCGGCCTCGATTTCTTTGGCAAGACCGACGATCCGGTGCGGGATGTCTTCGCCCGCCGGCGCGACGTTGGAGATCTGCGGCGTGCCGGCGACGTCGCGCGCCTTCAGGCGTCGTGCCGCGTCATCGGTGACGCGCAGCCCTTCTTCACGAAAGGCGTCGACCAGGATCGACGGATCGTAGCCGTACATGTCGTAGGCCGGCACGAGGAAATCGACGACGTAGACGGGAGTCAGCCGCGCACCCGTCTCCGACGCGATGGCCAGCGCGGCGTCGAGTGCACGGGACGACGTGTCGCTGCCGTCGAGTGCAACCAGAATGTTCGAGTACATGGCAGTTCCCTTGAACGGATGTGGATGAGATCATCATCGGCGCGCGCGCGCCGGTCGCGCTGATCTGGATCAAGCGTCGCGGTTGGCGCGCAGCACCCCGAGCGCGGCGCGCGCGGCGATCCACGCTTCGTTGGTCGGCTCGACGACAACGGTGACCGCGCTCGACGCGGACGACACGACCGGCGCATGGTCCGCGTTCGCGCCCACGTCGATGTCGATGCCGAGCCAGCCGAGCGCCGCGCAGATCCGCTCGCGCAACACGGCCGAGTGCTCGCCGATGCCGGCCGTGAAGACCAGCATGTCGAGGCCGCCGAGCAGCGCGACGAGCGCACCGGCTTCGCGCACGATGCGGTGGACGTAGAGCGTCAGTGCATCGCGGGCGAATGCATCGCCGGCGGCTTCGCACGCCAGCAGCACACGCGGATCGCCGGAAGCGCCCGACACGCCCTTGAGGCCCGACTCGTGATAGAGCATGTGGCCCAATGCGGCGGTGGACAGCTTGCCGGCCTCGAGCAGGTGCAGCACCACGCCGGGATCGAGGGTGCCGCAGCGCGTGCTCATCATCAGCCCGTCGAGCGCCGAGAAGCCCATCGTCGTCGCGACGCTGCGGCAGTCGCGCATCGCGCACAGGCTGGCGCCGCTGCCGAGATGGGCGGCGATCACGCGGCCGTGCGCACGCGCGCCGAACCGCTCGTCGAGCGCGGCGGCCAGGTATTCGTACGACAGACCGTGGAACCCGTAGCGGCGCACGCCCTGGTCGAACCACGCATGCGGCAGCGGCAGCAATTGCTCGGCGCGCGGCAGTGTGCGATGAAACGCGGTATCGAACACGGCGACCTGCGGCACGTCGGGAAACGCGTCGCGCAGCGCGTCGATCGCATCGAGGCTGTGCGGTTGATGCAACGGCGCGAGCGGCGTCAGCGTGCGAAGCGCGTCGAGCACCGCGTCGTCGACGACGACCGGGTCGACGTACCGGGCACCGCCATGCACGACACGGTGTGCAATGGCGCCCAGCGCGATGTGCGGCAGTTGCACGCGGATCCACATCGCGACCTGCGCGAGCACCGCACGGTATGGATCGCCCGTGCGCAGCGGCAGCGTGCCGCCCGGGGCGGCGTCGAAGCGGAGCGACACGCCGTTGCCGGTTTCGACCGCTTCACCCTCGTGCAGCGGCCGCCGCGCGGGATCCCCGTGCGGCGGATACGCGAAGACCGCGAACTTCACGCTCGACGAACCGGCATTGACGACGAGCAGCGCGAGCGTACGCATCGATCGGTTCAGTGCGACATCAGCACCGGGAGCGTCATCGACGCGAGCACCGTGCGCGTGGCGCCCCCCATGATCAGTTCATGCCAGCGCGGATGCCCGTAGGCGCCCATGACCAGCAGGTCGGAACCCGTTTCATAAGCGCGCGACAGCAGCGTGTCGCCGACCGACGCGCCGGTACCGGTGTCGATGTCGAGCACGTTCACGTCGCGCGCATGGCGCGCGAGCATCAACGCGGCATCGGCGGCCGGAATGCGCGTCGTCGCCGCTTCCGAATCGCCGTCGACCACGGCGGCGACCGTCGTGCGCTTCGCATGCTCGAGGAACGGGAGCGCGTCGTGCGCGGCGCGGGCGGCTTCGCGGCTGCCGTCCCACGCGACGAACACCCGTTCGCCGATCGACGGGAATTCCCCGGTGTATGGCCAGAACAGCACCGGGCGGCCGGCGGACAACACGAGGTTCTCCGGAAACTGGTCGTCGATGTAGGTTTCGGGATCGTTCGGGTCGCTCTGGCCCGCAATCACGAGGTCGGCAAGACGAGCGGCACGCGGCACGGCCACATTCGCGCGCTCGTCCGCGCGAACCCAGGTGGCCGGCACTTTCGCCCGCGCGGTTTCCGCATGGAACAGGCGCTCCAGTGCGCCGAGCCGCTCGTCGCGTTGCTCGCGGTGCGCGCGGAAATAGTCTGCGGAGCCGGCCATCACGTAGAACGAATGCGGCTCCGGCGTGTAGACCGCGTACAGCCCGGTGAGATGCGCACCGAAGCGCCGGGCAAGACGCAACGCCAGCTCGAGACGCGAATGCGCGCGGGTGCTCGTATCGAGGTGCACGACTAGGCTTTTGTAGCTCATCGGAATCGCTCCATCGACGGGTGATCCGCCTGTGCAATCCAGTCTACGAAGCAGGGTTTCCGCGTGCTTGACTCAGATCAACGGGTGCCATGCGCCACGGTCGCACAGTGAAGTGGACGCCCATTCACCGACCGGATCGAAGGAGGGAAGACGATGAGCCCCCAGGCTTTGACCACACCGAACGACGCTTGCCGCGCGGGTTGCGATCTCGCGTTGCGCATGGCCGTGCTGACGCGCGACTGGCAGCACGAATGGCACGCGCTGGCAGGGCGGCGCATCGAGCGGGACCGCGACGCGGTGCGCGGCCTGCAGCAGGCGCTGGCAACGACGAACGAGTGGACGGCGTTCGGCGAGGCGGCCCGGCAGGTGATGCGCGACTACACGATCGCGACCGTCGCGATCTGGCAGGACGCCACCGAGCTGTGGATGCGCGGGCAGTTCGAGAGCGCGAGTGCGTGGCGCACGTGGCTGCGCGATTACGGCACCGGCGCGCTGTCGCGCTACCAGACCGACTGGTGGCCCGATCTCGGGCGGCTGGCCGTGGTCAACGAGGCGAGCATGCCGTGGCGCGACTGGATGGCCGCGTTCGAGCTCGGCATCACGGAAACCGTCGACGCGGGCGGCGGGGCCGCGGACGTCCGGCGTCTCGATGGCCGCCATGCGGCGCAGGAGCACGATCATGTCCGCTGAGCGCATCGCTTTCGTCACCGGCGGGATGGGCGGCCTCGGTGCCGCGATCAGCCGCCGCCTGCACGAGGCCGGCATGACGGTGGCGGTGTCGCACACCGAACGCAACGACCACGTCGCGACGTGGCTCACGCAGGAACGCGAGGCGGGCCGCACGTTTCATGCGTACGAGGTCGACGTGGCCGACTACGACTCGTGCCAGCACTGCGCGGCGCGCGTGCTGGCCGAGTTCGGGCGCGTCGACGTGCTCGTCAACAACGCGGGCATCACGCACGATGCCACCTTCGTGAAGATGACCAAGAGCATGTGGGACGCGGTGCTGCGCACCAATCTCGACGGCCTGTTCAACATGACGAAGCCGTTCGTGCCCGGAATGATCGATGCCGGCTTCGGCCGGATCGTCAACATCGGGTCGGTGAACGGGGAGCGCGGCGCGTACGGGCAGGCGAACTACGCGGCCGCGAAAGCCGGCATCCACGGTTTCACGAAATCGCTGGCGCTCGAACTCGCGCGGCACGGCATCACGGTCAACACGGTGGCCCCGGGCTACCTGGCCACCGCGATGCTCGAGTCGGTACCGAAGGAAGTGCTCGACACGAAGATCCTGCCGCAGATTCCGGCCGGCCGCCTCGGTGACCCCGACGAAATCGCCGCGCTCGTCGCGTTCCTGTGTTCCGATGCGGGGGCGTTCGCGACCGGTGCGGAATTCGACGTCAACGGCGGCATGTACATGCGATGAAAGCATCCGTCATCCGTGTGCCGCTCCCGCGCGAATCGAGGCAATCGCCGGATCGGGACGAGCAGGAGCCGGACCGGTCCGAATGCACCGCCGCCGAGGCGACCCCCGCCGAACAATGGAACCGCGCCGCGCATGCCAACGTCGCCGCGATGACCTTCGGGCTGTCGCCCGTGTCGTTGGCGCTGGCCCTGCTCGACTGGGGCGCTCACCTGGCGGTGTCGCCGGGCAAGTGCTTCGAACTCGCGACGCAGGCGTGGCTCGCGGCCGCGCCCGCGGCGGCGGAGAAGGGCGCGGCGGACGACGCCGACACGGACGGCCTGGCCGTGCATGCGGGGCACGCCGATCCGCGCTTCGCCGCGCCCGCCTGGTCGGGCTGGCCGTTTCGCACGTATCGCGACGGCTTCCTGTCGGTCCAGCGCTGGTGGCGCGAAGCGACGCGCGGCGTGCCCGGTGTCGAACGGCACCATGAGGAGCTGGTCGGCTTCGTCGCGCGTCAATGGCTCGACGCGTGCTCGCCCGGCAACTTTCTTGCGACCAATCCCGTCGCGCTCGACGCGACGATGCGCAGCGGCGGCGCGAACCTCGCGGCGGGGGCGCGGCACTGGCTCGACGATGCGAACGCGTGGCTCGATCGCGCCGGCGGCACGCGTGGCCGCGACCCGCGGGCTTACCTGCCGGGGCGCGACGTCGCGATTACGCCGGGCCGGGTCGTGTGGCGCAACGCGTTGTGCGAGCTGCTGCAGTATGAGCCGACGACACCGCGCGTCGCGCGCGAGCCGATCCTGATCGTGCCGTCGTGGATCATGAAGTACTACATCCTCGATCTGCAGCCGCACGATTCGCTGATCCGTTTCCTCGTCGATGCGGGCTACACCGTGTTTGCGGTGTCGTGGCGCAATCCGGACGCGCAAGCGCGCGATCTCGGGCTCGACGATTACCTGCGCGACGGGTGCCTGGCCGCGCTCGACGTCGTCCGGTCGATCTGCGGCGAGGCGGTCCACGCGGCCGGCTATTGCCTCGGCGGCACGCTGCTGGCAATCGCCGCGGCGGCGCTCGCACGCGACGGGCGGCAACACGAAGCCCTGCGATCCGTCACGTTGCTCGCGGCCGAGACCGATTTCAGCGAACCCGGCGAACTCGGCCTGTTCATCGACGCGAGCGAACTGTCCGCGCTCGACGCGCTGATGTGGCGGCAGGGCTACCTGGACGGCGCGCAGATGTCCGCCGCGTTCGAACTGCTGAACGCGCGCGACCTGATCTGGTCGCGGATGATGAGCGAATACCTGCTCGGCAGGCGCACGAAGCCCAACGACCTGATGTCGTGGAATGCGGACACCACGCGCATGCCGTACCGGATGCATTCGGAATACCTGACCCGGCTGTTCCTCGACAACGATCTCGCGGCCGGCCGCTACTGTGTCGACGGGCGGCCGGTCGCGCTGTCGGATCTCGACGTGCCGACGTTCGTGGTCGGCACCGAGCGCGATCACGTGTCGCCGTGGCGCTCGGTCTACAAGCTTCATCTGCTGACGCACCACGCATTGACCTTCGTGCTGACGGCGGGCGGCCACAACGCGGGCATCGTGTCGGAACCCGGTCATCCGGGCCGCCACTACCGCTGCGCGACCCGCGAACCCGGCGCGCCTTACCGCAGCCCGCGCGACTTCATGCGCGAGACGCCCGCGGTCGACGGATCGTGGTGGACCTGCTGGCGCGACTGGCTGCGCGTGCGCTCGTCGGGTGACGTGCCGGCCCGCACGCCGGCCGCCGGGCTCGCGGCGGCGCCGGGTGCCTACGTGCTCGAGACATGAACGGGTATCGGCATCCGGATCCGTGCGGCGGCGCGTGCCTGCCCGGCCTGCTGCCGCGCGCGGACGGCGCATGGCCCGGGCTGATCGCGCGGGCACGCAACGCAGCGCCGCTCGTCGTGGCCGTCGTGCATCCGTGCGATGCAACCAGTCTCGTCGCGCTGGCCGAACTCCGCGAGTCGCCGCTGGCGGCCGCGATCGAGCCGCTGATCGTCGCGCCGCGCGACAAGGTGCTGCGTGTCGCGCACGACGCGGGCGTCGATCTGTCGCCGTGGACGATCGAGGACGTGCCGCACAGCCACGCAGCGGCGGCCCGCGCGGTCGAACTCGCGGCGGCCGGCCGTGCCGGCGCGCTGATGAAGGGCAGCCTGCATACGGACGAGCTGATGGGCGCGGTCGTCGCCGCCGAATCGGGGCTGCGCACCGACAAGCGCATGTCCCACTGTTTCCTGATCGAGACGCCGGCGTATCCGCGTCCGTTCATCCTGACCGACGCGGCGGTGAACATCGCGCCGGACCTCGCGCAGAAGGCGGCCATCACGCAGAACGCGATCGACGTCGCGCATGCGCTGGGCGTGGCGTGCCCGCGCGTGGCCGTGCTGTGCGCGGTCGAGACCGTCAATCCGGCGATGCGCTCGACGCTCGACGCGGCGGCGCTCGCGAAGATGGCCGAGCGCGGCCAGCTCACGGGCGCGATCGTCGACGGCCCGCTCGCGTTCGACAACGCGATCTCGCTGCGGGCGGCGCACGACAAGGGGATCGATTCGCCGGTTGCCGGCTGCGCCGACATCCTGGTCGTGCCCGATATCGAAGCGGGCAACCTGCTCGCGAAGCAGCTCGAATACCTGGGCGGCGCCGTCAGCGCGGGCATCGTCGTGGGCGCGCGCGTGCCGATCGTGCTGACGAGCCGCGCCGACGGCGCGGCCGTCCGGGTCGCGTCCTGCGCACTCGCGATGGTGCTGGCGCAGGCGCGGCATGCGCCGCAGTCCTGATGAACCCGATGAACGTACCTGCAACCCTTTCTTTCGATGGAGGAACCCCGATGAAAGCACTCGTCTACCACGGGCCCGGGCGCAAGGCGCTCGAGGAGCGGCCGATGCCGGAGCTGCAGTCGCCCACCGACGCGCTCGTGCGCGTGACGCGCACGACGATCTGCGGTACCGATCTGCACATCCTCAAGGGCGACGTACCGACTTGCGAACCCGGCCGCATTCTCGGCCACGAAGGGGTCGGGATCGTCGAGCAGGTCGGCGCCGCCGTCGATGCGCTGAAGCCGGGCGATCATGTGCTGATTTCCTGCATTTCGTCGTGCGGCCGCTGCGAATATTGCCGGCGGGGCCTCTATTCGCATTGCACGACCGGCGGCTGGATCCTCGGCAACCGGATCGACGGCACGCAGGCCGAGTACGTGCGCATCCCGCATGCGCAGACGAGCCTCTACCGGATTCCGCCGGGCGCGGACGAGGAGGCGCTCGTGATGCTGTCGGACATCCTGCCGACCGGGTTCGAATGCGGCGTGCTGAACGGCAAGGTGCAGCCGGGCTGCTCGGTGGCGATCGTCGGCGCGGGCCCGATCGGGCTGGCGGCGCTGCTGACCGCGCAGTTCTACTCGCCCGCGCGGATCATCATGATCGATCCGGACAGCAACCGGCTGGACGTGGCGCAGCGCTTCGGCGCGACCGACTGCATCGACGGCCGCGCCGGCGACCCGGTGGCGGAAGTGATGAAGCTGACCGACGGCGTCGGCGTCGATTGCGCGATCGAGGCGGTCGGGATTCCGGCGACGTTCGAGATGTGCACGTCAGTGGTGGCGCCGGGCGGCGTGGTCGCGAACGTCGGCGTGCACGGGGTCAAGGCCGACCTGCACCTCGAGAAGCTGTGGGATCGCAACATCTCGATCACGACCCGGCTGGTCGACACGGTCAGCACGCCGATGCTGCTGAAGACCGTGCGCGCCGGGCGCCTCGATCCGAAACACCTGATCACGCACCGGTTCTCGCTCGACGACGTCGAGCGCGCGTACGACACGTTCGGCCGCGCCGCGCAAACCCATGCGCTGAAGGTCATCATCGAAGTCGGTTGATGGCCGGGTCGCGCGCGGCGGGAACCGGCAGGCGACACCCGGTTCCCGCCACCGCACGGCGGGTCACGCCGTCAGGAGGAAAGCGCGGCCGGCTCGCGCGTGTCGCCGGATTCGACCGCATCGAGATCGACGCACTGCGCATACACCGGCACCTCGCACGGCCAGTGCAGCCGCTCCGCGATGCGCCGCCGCATCGCATCGGCCGCGGCCGGCTCGCCATGCGTGACGAAGGTCCGCACGGGCGCGCGCTGCATCGTGCCAAGCCAGCGGAGGATCTCCTCGTAGTCGGCATGCGCGGAGAGCGTCGTGATCGACTCGACCTGCGCGCGCACGCGCACGTACTCGCCGTGGATCTTCAGTGTCGGCTCGTGCGCGGCCAGCGCCGCGCCGCGCGTGCCGGCCGCCTGGTAGCCGACCAGCGCGATCGTGTTGCGCGCATCGGGCGCGTAGCGGCTCAGGTGATGCAGCACGCGGCCGCCCGTCGCCATTCCGCTGCCGGCGATGATGACCATCGGGCCCTGATGGTCGGCAATCGCCTTCGACTGCTCGACCGAACGGATCATCGTGGCCGCATGGCCGAGCGCGTTCGCTTCGGAAGGCGTCAGCCGGTGTTCGAGGATATGGTGACGATAGATCTCGGTCACGTCGGTGGCCATCGGGCTGTCGACGAATACCGGCACGCGCGCCATCCGGCCGGACGCCTTCAGGCGCGCGATGTAGTGCAGGATCTCCTGCGCGCGGCCGACGGTGAAGCACGGCATCACGACAACGCCGCCGCGCGCGAAGGTCTTGTCGAACAGCGCGGCGAGTTCGTTCTCGGGGTCCGATTCCGGATGCAGCCGGTCGCCGTACGTCGATTCGACGACCAGGTAGTCCGCATGCGCGGGCGCCAGCGGCGGCTGCATGATCGGGTCGTGATAGCGGCCGAGGTCGCCCGAGAAGGCCAGCACCTTGTGATCCCAGTGCATCACGACGCTCGCCGCGCCGAGAATGTGGCCGGCCGGCAGCAGGCGGAACGCCAGCCCGCCGCCGAGCGCCGTGCATTCGTCGAACGCGACGGGCTTCAGCAGGTGCAGCGCGCGCTGCGCATCGTCCAGCGTGTAGAGCGGTTGTGCCGGATGATGCTTCGAATAGCCGTGGCGGTTCGCGAAATCGGCTTCTTCCTCCTGCAGCCGCGCGCTGTCGCGCAGCATGATGTCGCAGAGTTCGGCGGTGGCCGCCGTGCAATACACCGGCCCGCGGAACCCCTCGCGCGCCAGCACCGGAAGATAGCCGGTGTGGTCGATATGCGCGTGCGTGAGCACGACCGCGTCGAGCGTGTCGGGCGCGACCGGCAACGGGCTCCAGTTGCGCAGCCGCAGGTTCTTGGTGCCCTGGAACAGGCCGCAGTCGACCAGCACGCGCCGGTTGCCGTGCTCGACCAGGTATTTCGAGCCGGTCACGGTTTCAGTCGCACCGAGAAAAGTCAGTTTCATGGATCGCCTCACGGGAGTGGACGGAGCAGTGAATCGATTACAGCGCGGATGCGCGCGAAGCGATTGATGGAAATCAGGGATTGCCGTATCCGTATCTGTATCCGTATCCGTGCCCCGCTCGGGCGAGGTTCGTCGTCCGGCCGCGGCGGCTTCGGTTTGACGTCAATCAACGCGCGGGCCGGACGGCGGCACGATAGTGATCGCATGCGCGCCGGCGATGTCGTGATCCCGCCCTCCGCGCAGGCCGCCTGCGGTGAGTACGCATGGCGCAACGAGATCACGACACTATCGGGACGAACCCATCATGACGCTGATCGCCAACCTGGACGGCGCGCGGACCGGCTACCGGCTGTGCTTCGTGCGCGCACCCTGGGCGTGGTTCACCTGCCTGCCGCTCGATCAGCAATGCGGCCAGAGCTGGGCCGACGTGCCCTACCAGGACATCGCACAACCGCCTTACAGCGATTCGCGCGCGCAACTGCTGCGCGTGGCGTTCGACGCGCCGCGCTTGCTGCCGCCCGAAGCGGGCCGGCACGGGGGTGACTGGAGCGTCGAGCAGATCAACGGCGGCGCGGTGCCGTGGCTGCGCAGCGAGGCGTTCGTCGACGCGATGAAACTGGCCGTGCCGGCCGGGGCGACGCTCGCCGAATTCGTCGAGACGATCGAGGCTGCCGGCGGCACCGTCTACGGCCCGCTCGGCTGGGCCGAACTGCCGCCGTGGCAGCGGCCCGACGTCGTGGCGCATACGCAGACGGGCTAACGGGCTGAACGCCGGTCGCACGCACCGCCTCGTTTCAGCCCGCGTCGCCCCAGCCGCCGCCGAGCGCGACGTAGAACGCGACCGTGTCCTGCAGCCGCTGCGCGAGCGCCTGCAGCCACGCCAGGCGCGCCTGATGGTATTGCACGTCGGCGACCAGCAACGGCACATAACCCGAAATCCCCGCGTCGTAGCCGGCCTGCGTGAGCGTCAGCGCATCGCGGGCCGCGGCCATCGCGCGGGCCTGCGCATCGAGTGCCGTTGCATCGTTTGCGAGCGCGCGCAACGTGTCGGCGACCTGCGAGAACGCCGACAGCACCACTTGCCGGTAGGTCGCGTCGGCCTCTTCGTACGCGTCCTGCGCCGCGCGCCGCTGGTTCAGCAGCGTGCCGCCGTGAAAGAGCGGCGCGGTGAGCCCGGCGCCGACACTCCATGCACGGCTGGCCGGCGCGAACAGCCGGCCGGCGACGATGCTGTCGAAACCGCCCGACGCGGACAGCGTGAGCGTCGGATAAAGCGCGGCCGTCGCGACGCCGACTTGCGCGCTGGCCACGTGCAACTGCGCTTCCGCCTGCAGGATGTCCGGCCGGCGGCGCACCAGTGACGACGGCGCCGTATCCGGCAAGCGCGCCGGCAGCGCGATGCGCTCGAGCGACAGGTCGGGCGTCTGCCAGTCGACGGGGTAGCGGCCCGCCAGCAGCGCGAGCAGGTCGTCGGCCTGCGCGCGTTTCTGATCGAGCGCGGGCAGTGTCGCTTCGAGCGACGCGCGCTGCGATTCCAGCGTGAGCACGGCGACGTAGGCTGCCGCGCCGGCCGTGACCTGCGCGCGCGTCAGGCGGATCTGCTCGTCGAGCAGGCCGATCATTTCGCGCGTGGCCGCGGCTTCGTCGCGATACGCGGCGCGCGCGATCATCGTGTTGACGACGTTGGCCGTCAGCATCAGGTACGCGCCCGCCAGCGCCTGGCGCCGTGCGTCGACATCGGCCGCAAGCGCCTCGATCTGGCGCCGCTCGCCGCCCCACAGGTCGAGCGTGTAGCTGACCGTCGCGGATAGCGTGTACAGGTTGAAGATCGATGCCGGCAGCGCCTGCCCGGTGCGCAGCGGCGTGTCACGCTGGCGCGACGCGCCGGCCTGCGCATCGGCCTGCGGAAAGAAGATGCCTTCGCCGGCCCGCAGCGCATGTTCGCTGCGCCGCAGCGTTGCCTCGGCAAGATCGAGCGTCGGACTGCCGGTCAGTGCCTCGCCGACGGTCGAGTCGATCGCGTGGCTGCCGAAGCGGGTCCACCAGTCGCGCGTGAGCGGCTCGCTCGCCGACAGCGCCTGTGCCTGGCCGCCTGCCGTCCACGCGCCGGCGGCGGCGTCCGCCGCGACGAAACGCGATACACGCGGAACGGGCGGACGCTTGAAGTCGGGACCGACCATGCATCCGGCCAGCGACGCGACGGCCGCGAGCACGGTCGCCATGTGCGACATCCGGTGGACGAGGCGATTACTTGCCGGCCACGTACACATCGACGATCTGCCCGGGAAACAACCGGACAGCCTTGTTCGGGACGATACGGAAAATGACCGGCAGCACGCGCACGTCGACGCGCTCGGTGCGCTGGTCGGACAATTCGATCTTCGGCGTCACGTACGGCTGCACGCGGACGAACTGGAGGTCGGCTTCGACCGACGTGCCGCGCACGAACATGTGCGCCTTCAGCGCGTGCAGGTCGGGCAGCTGGTGGATCAGGATTTCGTCGATGTAGCAGCGCACCTGCAGGCGGTCGACCGGCGTGCCGAGCACCGCGACGGGCGCGTTGCCCTGCGTGTAGGTGTCGTACAGCCCCTGCGAAGTCAGGTACGAGCCGACGGCCGCGTTCATCGCGAGCACGGTGCCGTCGGCCGGCGCGCGCAGCGTGTAGCGGGCCAGCAGCGCGGCGGCCGCGTCGGCCGCGCGCCGCAGCGCGACGGCCTGCGCTTCCTGGTTGCGCACGTCGTAGCGCCACGCGCCGGCTTTCGTCAGGCGATACTGCCGCATCACGACGTCGAGGTTGGCCGCCGCGACACGTACCGCGTTCGCGGCCGTATCGAGTGCGTCGCGGCTCACGGCCTTCGGGTCGATGTCGTACGCGTGCCGCTGCTTGTCGTACTGATCCTGCGCGAGCTTGAGGCTGGCCTGCGCGGCCGTCGTCTGCGCGCTCGCCACGTCGAGCACCTCGCGGCGCGGCTGCGCCTTCAGCTCGTCGAGCAGCGCGGCGGCCGCGTCGGCCTGCGCCGCGAGCTGCGCGGCGGTGGCGCGCTGCACCGAGTCGTCGATCGTCAGCAGCGCATCGCCGGCCTTCACCGGATCGCCGTCGTGCACGAGGATGCGTGTCACCGCGCCCGTCACGTCCGGGTAGACGTTCACGTTCGCGCCGGCCGGCTGCTCGCTCTCGACGATCCCGTTCGCATAGACGCCGCGCGCGTACGGGTTGGCGGCCGGCTTGAACACCGGCGGCTGCGGCGGCTCCTGGCGGCTGTACACCCATGCGGCGACGAGGCTGGCCAGGAAACCGAGCACCGCCGCCACGAACACGAGCCGGTGCTTCATCGCGCACCTCCGCGGTCGATGCCGTTCAGCTTGCCGTCCTCCATCCGCAGGATGCGGTCCGCGTATTCGAAGATCCGCGCATCGTGCGTGACGATCACGATGCAGCGCGTGTCGTTCAGCACCTGGTGCTTGACGAAGTCGATGATCATGCGGCCCGTGTCGCCGTCGAGCGACGCGGTGGGCTCGTCGAGGATCAGCAGGTCGGGCTGGCTGACGATTGCGCGCGCGATCGCCACGCGCTGCTGCTCGCCGCCGGACAGCTTGACGGGCGGCAGTTGCGCGCGATTGCCGAGCCCGACGACGTCGAGATAGCCGAGCGCTTCGTGCAGCGCTTCGTCCCACGGCCGGCGCTTGAGGATCAGCGGAATCGCGACGTTCTCGGCCGTCGTCAGCTTCGGAAACAGGTGGTAGTCCTGAAAGACGAAGCCGATCCGGTTCAGCCGGAAATCGGCGATCGCGTCGTTCGGCTGCGCCCACAGGTCGATGCCGTCGATCGACACCGAGCCCGATTCCGGCCGCAGGATGCCCGAGATCACGCTGAGCAGCGTCGTCTTGCCGCTGCCGGACGGCCCGACGATCAGCAGCATCTCGCCGAAGTTCGCCTGCATCGACACTTCGCGCAATGCCTGCGTGCGCGCATCGCCTTCGCCGAACCATTTGGTGACGCCACGCGCGTCGATCGCGACATTCGCCATCGTCAGCCCCGGAAGATGTCGAACGGCTCGATGCGCAGCACGCGGCGCACGCCGAGATAGCTCGAGATCGTCGCGATCACCACCACCATCCCGAACGCGAGCGCCAGGTTGCCGAACGTGACGAGCGCCGCGTAATCGGGAATCTGCAGCTTCGCGAGACTGATCATCAGCACGCACAGGCCGACGCCGATGCCGTAGCCGGTCAGCGCGGTGAACGTCGCCTGGAACAGGATCATCGCGACCAGCTCGCGGCTTTTCGCGCCGATCGCCTTCAGCGCGCCGAACTTGTCGAGGTTTTCGAGGATGAACGCATAGAACGTCTGGCCGGAGATCGACAGGCCGATGATGAAGCTGATGATCGTCATCAGCATGATGTTGGTGCCGAGCCCTGTCTCGTACTTGTAGAAGCGTGCGATCTGCGCGATGAATTCGTCGCGCGTGTAAGCGCGATAGCCGAGCGACGTCACGACGGCCTTGATGTGCGCGATGTCCGCCTCCGACTTCGGCTCGACGAGGATGTAGGACGTCGTGAAGCGCGGCGACGGGATGTAGCGGATCGCGCGGGCGTAGGTCGTATAGAGCGTGGGCGTGCCGAACAGGCCGCTGGCCGCCACTTTTGCGATGCCGACGATCACGCCGCGATGGTCGTTCAGCTCGAAATCGGTGCCGACGGCCGGATTCTCGAGCTTCGGAAACTCGGGATCCCGGATCGCGATGAAGCCGTTCTCCGCGTAGATGTCCTCGATCCGGCCCTGCAGCATCGTCGGTCGGCCGAGCAGGCTCGCATCGTCCAGGCCGACGATCGTCACCGCCTGGTAGGTGCCGGAGCGCAGCTTGACGAGCGCGGCGCCGGAGTAGAGCGGCACCGCATACTTGACGCCGTCGATGCTGCGTACCGCGTCGAGCACGTAGTCGGGCATGCCGATGCTGTTCGCGATCGTCTTCACGGCAGGGTCCATCACCCACATCTTCGCGCCGATGTTGATCACGGACGCCGACGACTTGTTCAGGATCCCGGCGAACAGCGACGTCATCTCGATCATCAGCAGCACCGAGAACGTGATGCCGATGGTCAGCGCGGTGAACTTCGCGCTGTCGTTCACGAGCAGTTTGAACGCGAGGCGAAGGATGCCGTTCATGATGGGGCGTGAGCCGGGTACGAGCGCATCATGAATGCTCGCCGGCGGCCGGATCCGGCTGCGCGACGAAGGCGGCGCTCCCCGCCACCAGCGCGACGATTGCATATGGAAGCACATGCACGCCGACCAGCATCGCGTGCACGACGCCCAGCAGCGACGCGAGTGCGATGAACACGCCGAGCGTGGCAACAACGATCCGGTTTGGCAGGCGCATCATGGCGTTCTCCAGGGAGGCGGCCGCCGGCCGCCCGTGAGCGCGATGCCGCGTGGCCGCGATCGCCGCCGCTACGGATTGCGCAAGTCGTGACGTCATGATCGCGTGCCGGGTTCCGGCACGGTTGATCTGTATCAACGGACGAATCCGGGCGCCCGACGGGCCGCTCACGCCATCTGCGTGATGGTCTTGCGAAACCGCATCAGCGACAGCAGGAACAGCACGCAACCGATCGCGAACAGCACCACGAACTGGATCCAGACCGCATCGAGGCCGGCGCCCCGGTACAGGATGCGCTGCGCGAGTTCGACGAAATGCGTGGTCGGCGCGGCCAGCATGATGTCCTGCACGGCGAGCGGCATGCTCTCGCGCGGCGTCAGGCCGCCCGACAGCAACTGCAGCGGCAGCAGCACGAGCACCAGCAGCATCCCGAACTGCGGCATGCTGCGCACGAGCGTCGCGAGAAAGATGCCCATCGACGTCGTCGCGAACAGGTGCAGCGCCATGCCGGCCACGAACAGCGGGATGGAGCCCGGAATCGGCACGTGCAGCGCCCCGCCCACCACCAGCGTCAGCGACGCGACGGCCGCCACCGTGACGACGAGCCCCATCGACCACACCTTCGCGAGCATGATCTCCGCCGCCGTCACCGGCATCACGAGCAGATGCTCGATCGTGCCGTGCTCGCGCTCGCGGATCAGCGCGGCCCCGGTGAGGATCATCGACAGCATCGTCACGTTGTTGATCAGCTCCATCAGCGCGCCGAACCACACCTCGTCGAGATTCGGGTTGAAGCGCATCCGCATCGCGAGATCGACGGGCGGCGACGATGCGCCGCGATAGCGCCGCACGAATGCATCGATCTCGCCCGACACGATCTGCTGCACGTAGCCGCCGCCGGTAAACGCCTGCGTCATGCGGGTCGCGTCGACGTTGAGCTGGATCGTCGCAGGGCGGCCGGCCAGCACGTCGCGCTGGAAATCCGGCGGAATGTCGAGCGAGAACGTGTAGTCGCCGTTGTCGAGGCCGCGGTCGGCCGCGGCCGCGCCGACGATCGGGGGCGGCGCGAACTGCGGCGGGAAGAACGCCGCGACGATGCGTGCGGACAGCGGCGATGCATCCTCGTCGACGATCGCGATCGGCACCTTGTGCAGCGTTTCCGGGCGCGCGGTGGCCGCGACGTAGATCGACGCGCTGAACGTGTAGACGATCAGCACGAGCAGGATCGGATCGCGGGCGAGGCTCCACAGCTCCTTGACCCCGAGCCGGAAAATGACGAGCAGGCGCGACATGGTCAGCGCTCCTGTTTGCGCAGCAGCACGGCCGTCATGACCAGGATGGCCGGCGCTGCCGCGAGCAGCGGCCAGAACTGCGACGACAGGTCGCCCAGGCCGAGTGCCTTGTTGAACACGCCGCGGCTGATCGCGAGCATGTAGGTGGCCGGGTAGACCGTACCGATCCACTTGCCGGCGCCTTCCAGCGACGACAACGGCGTGAGCAGCCCCGAGAACTGCACCACGGGAATCAGCGTGCCGACGATCGTCATGAAGATCGCGGCGATCTGGCTGCGCGTGAACGTCGACGCGAACAGCCCGATGCCCGTGGCCACCACGTTGAAGACCAGCACCGCGGCCGCGAGCGTGAAGAAGCTGCCCTTGATCCGCACGCCGAACGCGATGTCGGCCAGCACGACCATCAGCAGGAAGTTCAGCATGGCCAGCATCACGTAGGGCGCCTGCTTGCCGAGCAGGAATTCGGCGCGGGTGACGGGCGTCACGTACAGGTTGACGATCGAGCCGAGCTCCCGTTCGCGGACGACGGCCAGCGCCGTCAGCATCGCGGGGAGCATCAGCAGCAGCATCGGCATGATGGCCGGGATCATCGCCGGCAGGCTCCTGACGTCCGGGTTGTAGCGATAGCGGACGGCGATCTCGACGGCCGGCGCGAGCGACACGCCGAGCCGGCGCTTCGCCTGGTCGCGCAGCCAGTTCTCGTGCATGCCGGCGACGTAGCCGCGGATCGTCTCCGCGCGCATCGGCATCGCGCCGTCGATCCACGCGCCGATCTCGACGTGCCGGCCGTGCGCGACGTCGCGGGCGAAGCCGGGCGGAATCTCGATCGCGAGCGACAACTGGCCGTTGCGCATGCGCCGGTCGATATCGCGATCGTCCACGAGCGGGGCGCGCGGCACGAAGTAGCGGGAGCCGCCGAGGTTCTGCGCATAGTCCTGGCTCAGGATCGACTGGTCGCGGTCGAGCACCGCGAACGTCAGGTTGTCGACGTCGAGGCTGATGCCGATGCTGATCACGCACATCAGCACGAGCGACCCGAACAGCGCCAGCGTCGCCCGCAGCGGGTCGCGGCGCAGCTCCAGCAGTTCGCGCCACAGGTAGCTGCCGGCGCGTGCGGGGCTGAACCATGCGGCCGCGCGGCCGGCGTTTGCACGGGCGCCGGTGGTGCCGGCGGATTCGGCCGTGTCGGCGGTGTCGGGCGGCGTGCCCAGCCAGCCCGCGTCGGACGCCTCGTCCGCCGGCGGGCTGTCCGTTTGCTGCGCGTCGGTCAGGTACGCGATGAACGCTTCCTCGAGCGACCCGGCGCCGCGCGTGCGCACGAGCTCTGCCGGCGCGGCGCTGGCGAGCACGCGGCCCGCGTGCATCAGCGAGATGCGATCGCAGCGTTCGGCTTCGTTCATGAAGTGCGTCGAAATGAAGATCGTCACGCGATCGTGCCGCGCCAGCTCGATCATCAGCCGCCAGAAGTCGTCCCGCGCGACCGGGTCCACCCCGGACGTCGGCTCGTCGAGGATCAGCAGCTCGGGCTTGTGCACCATCGCCACCGCGAGGGACAGCCGCTGCCGCATGCCGAGCGGCAGGCGTTCGGGCAATGCGTCGAGCGAGCCGGCCAGCCCGAAGCGCTCGGCCATTTCGGCGATCCGACCCGGCACGTCCGCCTCCGGCACGCCGAACAGCCGCGCATGCAGCACGAGGTTCTGCCGCACGGTCAGCTCCCCGTACAGCGAAAACCCTTGCGACATGTAGCCGACCCGCCGGCGCGTGTCGATGTCGTCCGCCGCGACCGGCTGGCCGAACAGCGTCGCCGTGCCTTCGGACGCGGGAAGCAGCCCCGTGAGCATCTTCATCGTCGTCGACTTGCCGCAGCCGTTGGAGCCGAGGAAGCCGAAGATCTCGCCGCGACGGATCTGCAGGCTGACGTGATCGACCGCGACGAAATCGCCGAACCGCATCGTCAGCCCGTCGGCCTCGATCGCGTAGCCGGCGGCGGCATCGGGCTGGAACGGCGCGATCCGGATCGGCTGGTGCCCGCGCCGCTGCGCGTCGGGCAGCAACGCGACGAACGCATCCTCGAGCGTGCCGCAGCCGGTGCGGGCCAGCAGCGCGTCCGGGCTGCCGGTTGCCAGCACGCGCCCGGCGTCCATCGCGATCAGCCGGTCGAACCGCCGGGCCTCGTCCATGTACGCGGTGGCCACCAGCACGCTCATCGCCGGCCGCGCGGCGCGAATGCGCCCGATCAGCTCCCAGAACTGGGCGCGCGACAGCGGATCGACGCCGGTCGTCGGTTCGTCGAGGATCAGCAGGTCCGGATCGTGGATCAGCGCGCAGCACAGGCCGAGCTTCTGCTTCATCCCGCCGGACAGTTTGCCGGCGGGCCGGTCCAGGAACGGGTGCAGGCCGGTGCTGTGCGTGAGCGCGTCGATCCGCCGGCGCCGCTCCGCCGCGTCGTGGCCGAACAGCCTGGCGAAGAACTGCAGGTTTTCCTCGACGGACAGCGTCGCGTACAGGTTCCGGCCCAGCCCTTGCGGCATGTAGGCGATGCGCCGGCAGACGCGCGCACGATGACGGCGCGACGACAGGTCGCCGCCGAGGGTCCACACGCGCCCCTGCTGGATCGCGCGTGCGCCGGAAATGAGCGCGAGCAGGCTCGACTTGCCGACGCCGTCCGGCCCGATCAGCCCGACCATGCGGCCGGCCGGGATGTCGAGCGTCACGTCGTCGAGCGCGGCCTTGCCGCCGTAGCGCAGCGAGACGCCGGACAGCCGCGCGACGGGCTCGGGAACCGGCGGCCCCTCGGTCGCGCCGGCGGCGGGGTCGGCCGGGAGCGTCGACTTCATTGGGGAACCTTGATCGCGAGGCGCGCGGGCCACGCGGCGTGCGGATCGGTCTTGAGCCACGCCACACCCGGCAGCCCGGTCTTGACGAGCTTCAGATGGCGCTGCAGCAGGTCGCGGTCGATGCGCGCCTTCACGCGGAACATCAGCTTCTGCCGTTCGGTGGCCGTCTCGACCGTCTTCGGCGTGAACTGCGCGGTGCTCGACACATATGACACGCGGGCCGGAATCACGTACTCCGGCGCCGCGTCGAGCACGATCCGCACGTCGGCGCCGAGCGGCACCCGGCCGACCACCGTCTCGGGCAGGAAGAACGTCATGTAGACATCCGACAGGTCGACCACGTTGAGCACCTTGCCGCCGGCCGGCAGCACTTCGCCCGATTCGGCCACGCGATACTGCACGCGCCCGTCGCGCGGCGATGTCAGGGCGCTGTCCGAGATGTCGGCCTGCACGCGCGCGACCGTTGCCTGCGCGGCCGTCACGGCGGAGCGCGCGGCGACGAGCTGCGCGCGGGTCGCGTCGATGGCGGCCTGCGCGGCCTGGACCTGCGCGCGTGCCGCATTCACGGTCGCCCGCAGGCTGCCGGCGCGCGCGCGGTCGTCGTCGAGCTCCTGCATCGACGATGCGCCGTCGCGCGACAGCGTCTCGGAACGGGCGAGCCGCCGCGTCGCCGCATCCAGTTCGCTTTCCCGCTGGACGACGACGGCCTCGGCCGCCGCCTTGTCGCTGCGCCGCTGCGCGACCTGCGCGTCGATGCTCGCGGCCGTGTTTACCGCCTGCTGCTCCCGGGCGCGCGCTTCGTCGAGCTGCGCCTGCAGGACGACCACGTCCATGCGCGCGAGCGGCTGGCCGGCGGTCACGAAGTCGCCTTCGTCGACGAGCATCGCGGTGACACGCCCCGGCAGCTTGGTCGCGACGTCGATCTCGGTCGCTTCGATACGGCCGTTGCCGCTCACGAGGCCGGCATCGGCCTGGCCATCACGCCAGCGCGTCCATCCGTAGTACGTGATGGCGATCGCGAGCACGGCGACGCCTGCCCCGATCAGAAGAGGGCGCTTGAGGATTTTCATCGTGGGGAATCCGGATTCGTCGATGCGTTGTTCGGTGGCGCGGCGGCCGCGTCGCTGTCCTGCGTGGCGCCGCCGAGCGCGCCATAGAGCGCGACGCGGCTCGACAGCAGTGCGCGACGCGTCATCACCCATTGCTGCTCCGCGTTCATCAGGTCGCGCTGCGCGTCGAGCACCTCGAGGAACCGGGTCGCGCCGCTGTCGTAGCGCAGCTTCGCGAGGCGCGCCCGTTCGGCCTGTGAATCCAGCGTCGCGCGCTCGATGCGCACCTCGTCGGCCAGCCAGTAGCGCGACGCGAGCGCGTCGGACACGTCGCGAAACGCGCTCTGGATCGTCCGCTCGTACTGCGCGAGCGCTTCGTCGCGCTGCGCGTGCGCCAGCGCGAGATTCGAGCGGTTGCGGCCACCGTCGATCAGCGGCAGCGTCACGTTCGGGATCACCGACCAGACGCCGGTGCTGGATGTCAGGAGGTCATGCAGCGCGCTGCTGCCCGAGCCGATCGAGCTCGTCAGCGCGATGCGCGGGAAAAAGGCGGCGCGCGCCGCGCCGATGTTCGCGCGGGCTGCCTGCAGCGCGTGCTCGGCCGCGATCACGTCCGGCCGCCGGGCGAGCAGCGACGACGGCAGGCCGGGCGCGAGCGACGGCGCGACGGCGCCGTCGTCGAGCACGAGCGGCGTACCGGCCAGGTCCGGCGGCGCGCCGACCAGCAGGGCCAGCGCATCGGCCGCCGACGCGCGCGCCTGTTGCAACTGGGCGCCGAGCGATTCCGCCTGCTGCAGCAGGATCTCGGCCTGCGTCAGGTCGAGGCGGGAGATCGCGCCGGCCGCCTGGCGAAGCCGGAAAATCCGCAGCGACTCGCGGCGCGTGTCGATCGTCGCGCGGGTCAGCGCGATGCGCTCGTCGTATTCGCACAGGGTCAGATACGCGTTGGCGACCGACGTGATCACGCTCAGCGTCGCGGCACGCCGGGCCGCGTCGCTCGCGAGATAGCGCTGCAGCGCCGCGTCCTTCAGGCTGCGCACGCGGCCCCAGAAATCCAGTTCCCATTGCGTTTCGGCCAGCTGGACGTCGTAGACTTGCCCGATGAACGGGGCGGGCGTGAGGAACCCGCCCGGCGCGCGAAACCGCGCGTAGGCCGCGCCGGCACCGATCGTCGGCCACTGGTCCGCGCGGCGGATGCCGTAGGCGGCGCGGGCCTGTTCGACGCGCGCAACGGCCGCGCGCAGGTCGCGGTTGTTGGCCAGCGCCTGCGCGATCAGCGCCCGAAGGCGCGCATCGACGAAGTAGTCCTGCCACGCGGGCACCGGCGCAACGGCGGCCGCAGCGGCGGGCGGGGCGCCGGCCGACGGATCCGGAAAGGCGGCCGGGATCGGCGCTGCGGGGCGCTGGTCCGGCGGTGCGAGCGACAGGCATCCGGACAGCAGGCCGATACCCGTTGCGAGCGCAACGAAACGCGCGGATCGGGACGCTGCTTTGCGGAAGACGACGGGAGGCGCGATGGCGCGCATGGAATGCCTCGGCGAATACGGAAACGCGGGGGGCGCCGCCACGTGGCGGCGCCGCTTCGGGTTCACTTATATCCGACGAATGACGCTCCTACCCTTGATCTGAATCACTTCGGCGGGAATGCGTTTCGAGCGGTGCTTCGGTTGACAGGCGCGCCGGAAAATGGCCCCGGGCCGGCGGGTTGTGCCGGGCCCGACGCGATCGTGCGCGTCACGGCCGGTCGCTCGGGGCGAGGTTCAGCAGTACGACGAACGAGATGATGCTCAGGATCAGCGTGACGATCGAGTATCTGAAAACCCGCTCGTCGAACAGCATCCCGTGAATGATGCCGGCCAGCGATGCGAGCGCGATGAACACGCTGAGCGTCGCGAGCGCGATGCGGTATTGCCTGCGGTTCATGACGGTCTCCTGCGGCGTGGCTGTCGTGCGGATGCGAAACGCGCGGGTCGGCGCGGGTTTCGCGGTGTCTGGCGTCATGATCGCGTGGCGCTTTGCCGCACGGTTGATCTGTATCAACGGACGAATCCGGCATTCGCGCACCGGCGGCCACGGCCGCCGGCACGCCGTTGATTGATCCTCGTCAACCCGCCGGCGCCGGCGTGCGCGATGCTGAATCCGGTGCGGCCCGATCGCCGATCGCGAATGTCACGACCGGTGCGGCCCAACGGGAGACGGAAATGAAGTCCGATGCAGCACTCAAGCAGGACGTCGAGCAGGCGCTGTTCTGGAATCCGGCGATCGACGCGCGGCGGATCGACGTCGACGTACGCGACCGGATCGTCACGTTGCGCGGCTCGGTCGACAGCTGGGCCCAGAAGCTCGAGGCGCAGAAAACGGCGCTGCACGTCGAGGATGCGCGTGCGCTCGTGCTCGAACTGAACGTCACACCGCCGGAAAACGCGTGCGCGGATCAGGAGCTGGCAATCGCCATCACGTTCGCGCTCGGCTGGCAGGAGGCGCTGCGCGATCACAAGATTCGCGTCGAGGTCGACCACGGTTGCGTGACGCTCGACGGCGAAGTCGATCATGCATACCAGAGCCGCGCGGCGGAAAAGATGGTCAGCCGGATGATCGGCGTCGTCGGCGTCGCGAACCGGATCCGGGTGCGCACGGACCACACGGTGCCGGACGTCGGCATGCGGATCGCCGAAGCGCTGGCGCGTCGCGCGCAGCGCGAATCCGCAGGCATTGCGATCGACGCGGTCGACGGCGTCATCACGCTGACGGGCAAGGTCGCGTCGCTTGCCGAAAGGCGCGCCGCGTGCGGCGCGGCCGGGTCGGTGAGAGGTGTCCGCGAGGTCGTCGACCGGCTCACCGTCGGCTGACGGCCGGCCCATGCTGTCTACTGCAAGGAGAAGCAGCCATGAACCGTTCGAATTCAGGCCCCGGCCGAACCCCTCTGCGCCGCGACCAGCGCATGCAACCGCATACGAAGGACAGTTACCGCGATCCGAAGCGGCCGAAGGGCGACCGGATCTGCGAAGGCTGCGGCGCCGTCTGCGACGCGGGCCGCTGGACGTGGTACGCGACACCGCTCGACCGGCGCCAGCTCGAATGCCCGGCCTGCAGGCGCATGCGAGAAAACCTGCCGGCGGGCGAGCTGGCGTTGCACGGCGCGTACCTGCGCGCGCACCGGGCGACGATTCTCGACCTGCTCGAGCGCCAGGCCGATCTGGAGACGAGCGAGCACGCGCTCGAACGCATCATGGAAATCGAGCAATCCGGCGATACGCTCGTCGTCCGCACGACGGGCGTGCACATGGTGCGAAGGCTGGGGGAAGCATTGCTGCATGCGCATCACGGCGATCTCGCGCTCAACTATCGCGATGGCGAGGACATGCTGCGCGCGCAATGGACGCGCGACGATGCATGAACGGCGGTGTGTCCGGCAAACGGGCCCGATGCGATGAAAAAAACACTCGATTACTCCGGACTGCTGATCCCGTTCGTATTTGCCGTGCTGGTGGCGTATCAGCTGCTGATGGCCCAGCCGGCCACGACGTCGATCTCGTACAGCGACTTTCACCGCCTGGTCGACGCGCGGCTCGTCGACGATCTCGACATCGGCCCGTCGTCGATTTCGGGCGTGCTGCGCATGCCGCAGGCCGGTGCGAACCTGCCGGCCTCCGACGCGGCCGCCGTGAAAAAGGCAGGGCCGCCGTGGCGCTTCACGACCAACCGGGTCGCTGACGATCGTCTCGTCGCCGAACTCACGACCGCCGGCATCCGCTATCGCGGCGCGCCGGATTCGGGCTGGCTCGAAACGCTTGCCGGATGGATATTGCCGGTGATCGTCCTCGTCACGTTCTGGAGCTTCATGATGCGCCGGCCGGGCGGGGTCCGTGACCTGAGCGGCATGGGCAAGAGCCAGGCACGCGTGTACGTGCAGCAGGAAACCGGCATCACGTTCGACGACATCGCCGGCATAGACGAGGCGAAGGCCGAGCTGCAGCAGATCGTTGCGTTCCTGCGCAATCCTGAACGCTACCAGCGGCTCGGCGGCAAGATCCCGAAAGGCGTGCTGATCGTCGGCGCGCCCGGCACCGGCAAGACGCTGCTCGCGCGCGCGGTGGCCGGCGAGGCGGCCGTGCCGTTCTTCACGATCAGCGGCTCGGCGTTCGTCGAGATGTTCGTCGGCGTCGGCGCGGCACGCGTGCGTGACCTGTTCGAGCAGGCAAAGCAGAAGGCGCCCTGCATCGTGTTCATCGACGAACTCGATGCGCTCGGCAAGGCGCGCGGCGTCGGCCTGATGTCCGGCAACGACGAGCGCGAGCAGACGCTCAACCAGCTGCTCGTCGAGATGGACGGCTTCCAGGCCAATTCGGGCGTGATCATCATGGCCGCGACGAACCGGCCCGAGATCCTCGACCCTGCGCTGCTGCGGCCCGGGCGCTTCGACCGCCACATCGCGATCGACCGGCCCGACCTGACCGGCCGCAAGCAGATCCTGGCCGTGCACACGAAGCGCGTGAAGCTGGCCCCGGAAGTCGACCTGGCCGAGCTGGCGCAGCGCACGCCGGGCTTCGTCGGCGCGGATCTCGCGAACGTCGTCAACGAGGCCGCGCTGCACGCGGCCGAACTTGGCAAGCCGGCGATCGGCATGGCCGATTTCGACGAAGCGATCGACCGCGCGATGACGGGCATGGAGCGCAAGAGCCGCGTGATGAACGACGAGGAAAAGCGGACCATCGCGTACCACGAGGCCGGGCACGCGCTCGTCGCGCAAAGCCGTGTGCATTGCGATCCGGTGAAGAAGGTGTCGATCATCCCGCGCGGCATCGCGGCGCTCGGCTACACGCAGCAGGTGCCGACCGAGGATCGCTACGTGCTGCGCAAGAGCGAGCTGCTCGACCGGCTCGACGTGCTGCTCGGCGGCCGGGTAGCCGAGGAGATCGCGTTCGGCGACGTGTCGACCGGCGCGCAGAACGATCTGGAACGTGCGACCGCGCTGGCGCGCCACATGGTCATGCAGTACGGGATGAGCGAGAAGCTCGGTCTCGCGACGCTCGACGACGCGACCCCGCAGGGCGGTTCGCCCGGCGTGTGGACGCCGGGCGACGGCCGGTGCAGCGAACACACCGCGCAGTTGATCGACGAGGAGGTGCGCGCGCTGCTCGAAGACGCGCACGTGCGGGTCACGGCGACGCTCGGCGAGCATCGCGACGCGCTCGAACGGATCGCGCGGTGCCTGCTGCAGCACGAAACGATCGATCACGACACACTGGTGGCGCTCATTACGCCACCGGACGACGGCATCGGCCTGCCCGGGCCGGCGCACGCCGATGCGGAGCCTGCCACGGCCACGGACACGTCGGCCTGACCGGCTGGCGGCCACCGTCGGTCAGTCCGCTCAACAGCCGATGCAGACCGCGCCGTCGCGTCGTTGCGCCGTATCGTCGGTGACGACCGACGCGAGCCGCGGATCGGGCCGGAACACCGTGATGCCCTTGAGCCGGTCGCGCCATGCCGCGAAGAACAGCGCGTCGACCTGCGCGAGCGAACACTGGCTGTCCATCGTCACGGTCTTCGAGATGCCGGCGTCGACGCAGGGCTGAAGCACCGCGAGCATCGCGACATGATCGATCGGTGCGATCTCGGCCGCGGTGGCGAAATAGTCCGGCAGCGCGACGCGGTCGCCATGCAGTGCGCGAAACAGCCGGTACGCATGGTTCTGCACCCGGAACGCGCGCACCTGGCCGTCTGCCGTTCGAACCATCCGGCGCTGGGTCCAGCCGACGGCCGGTTCGATGCCGTTCGAACAGTTGTCGCAGAACGCGAGACTCACGCTGCCGGCCGGCGCGAACGACAACAGATGGCTGTTGCGCAGCCCGTGCCGCTGGATCGCGTGATGCACCTTCAGCGGCAGCCGCATGCGGTAGGCGGGGCCGGTCAGGTAAGCGGCCGGATCGTACGCGGGAAACGCGCCGCGCTCGGCGGCCAGCGCGGCCGACGCGGCAAACGCATGCTCGCGCATCGTCAGCGCGATGCTGCGCGCACATGCGCGCGCCTCGACGCTGTCGTAGCGCAGCCGCAGCATCGTCAGCGCGTCGCCCAGGCCCGTCACGCCCACCCCGATGCGCCTCGTCCGATGCGCTTCGCGTGCATGCGCGGCGAGCGGCCATGCGGTGAGGTCGAGCACATCGTCGAGCAGGCGAACCTGGATGTGCACCGCGTCGGCGAGCGCCGCGAAATCGAAGCGCGGCTCGCCGTCGATGCCGAACGGATGGTGCACGAACCGCGACAGGTCGACCGGCCCCAGCACGCAGCTGCCGTAGGGCGGCAGCGGCTGCTCGCCGCACGGGTTCGTCGCGTCGATCCGTTCGTGCTCGCGCAGCGGATTCGCGTCGCGGATCGTGTCGAGGAACAGCAGCCCGGGTTCGGCACTGTCGCGTGCGGCGTTGACGATCGCCTGCCACACCTTGCGGGCGGGAACCGTCGCATGAAGGTAGCGCCCGTCCGGCCGCCGGGGCGACGCGATGGCGGCTGCATGGCGCGGTGCGTGATGGACGAGCGCCCACGGCAGGTCGTGCGCGACTGCTTCCATGAACGCGTCCGTGATGCCGACGGACAGGTTGAAGGTCGGCCAGCGCGCCCGCCCGTGCTTGGCCGTGACGAACGCAAGCAGGTCCGGATGATCGCAGCGCAGCACGCCCATCTGCGCGCCGCGACGCGGGCCGGTGAACGGCAACGCGCGGCACATCGCATCGAATCGGTCGATTGCCGCGCATACGCCGCGCTCGGGCGACAGGCGGCGTTCGTACGCGCCGGCGGGCGGCACCGGCGAGAAGTCGTAGCCGATTCCGCCGCCCATCAGCAGCGTGAGCCGCGCGTCGTCGAGCGCCTGCGCGAGCGCCGCATCGACGCCCTGCAGCGGCGTGTCGTCCGGAACCGCGAGCGGATGGACGAAGCAGTTGACCATCGTGCCGCCCGTCGTCGCGCCGGCATTCGCCATGATGCGGCCGGCGCCGATCGCGCCGCGCTGCAGGTTCTGGAAGAACGTGCGCTCGGCCCGGGCGCGCAGCGCGGGCGGCTCGGCGAGCGACAGTGCACGGGCGACACGCTGGAACACGGCCGCGCGCGACGTTTCGCCGGGCTGCGCATAGCGTTCGGCGAACACGGTGGTGCAAAGCGGCTGCTCGTCCATGGCGGGGCTCGGCGACGACGGATGACCTAATGTAAGGGCCTGGCCGCCCGCGTCGTTGATCGAGCGCAATCCGGTGCTGTTGCGGCATCGCTTGACGGTCGTCAATGCCGGGCGAAGGCGCGCACGTAAGGTGGTGCCAGGACCGGCCGGCGCCGGTTGCCGGCGCCAGGCATCAGGCATCAGGCATCAGGCACGCGCCGCGGACGCACGCGCGCGGCGGGCAAGCCCGCGCATCACGCCCTTTACCGACTACGCGCCATGACCGAGATCGTTACCGTTACGTTGAATCCGGCCGTCGATGTCTCGACGTCGGTCGAGCACATCGTCGATACGCACAAGCTGCGCTGCGCGCGGCCACGGCGGGACCCCGGCGGCGGCGGGATCAACGTCGCGCGGACCGTTCACCGGCTCGGCGGCGACTGCGTCGCGCTGTACCTGGCGGGCGGGCCGACCGGCGATGTGCTGACGCTGCTGCTCGACGCCGAACAGGTGCCGGCCGTGCGCATGCGGATCGCCGGCGAGACGCGCGAGAACGTCTGCGTGACCGAATCGGCGACGGGGCGCGAGTACCGTTTCCTGATGCCGGGGCCGTTGGTCACGGCGGCCGAGTGGCGCGACTGCGCGGCGCGCATCGCGGCGCTGCAGCCTGCGCCGCGCTATCTGGTGCTGAGCGGCAGCCTGCCGCCGGGCGCGCCCGACGACCTGTATGCGACGCTCGCGCGGACGGCCGCCGCCAACGGCACCCGCGTGGTCGTCGATGCGGCGGGCCCGGCGCTGCGCGCGGCCCTCGACGCCGGGGTGCATCTCGTGAAGCCCAGCCTCGACGAACTGAGCGCGTTGGCCGGCGAACCGCTCGACGAAGCGTCGGCATGCGGCAAGGCGGCCGAGCTCGTCGCGCAAGGGCGGGCGGACATCGTTGCATTGACACTCGGCGCGCGCGGCGCGTGGGTCGTCACGCGCGAGCGCGCGCTGCGCCTGCCGGGCAGGCCCGCGACGGTGTGCAGCACGGTGGGTGCCGGCGACAGCTTCGTCGGCGGGATGGTCTGGGCGCTCGCACGCGGCGCGCCGTTTGACGATGCATGCCGCTATGCGCTGGCGGCATCCGCGGCTTCGGTCGAGCATCCCGGCACCGCGCTGTGCACGCGCGCCGACGTCGAGCGGATTCATGCGGAACTGGTTGCGCAGGCAAGTGGCGCGGCCATTGCGCGTGGTGCGGCATGAGCGTGCGCGCGATCGTCTGCCTGCTGCTGCTGTCGTGCTGGCCGCTGGTATCGTTCGCCGGCACGGTGACGGGCGAGCCGGTGCCGCAGCGCGTGCTGATCCTCGTCTATCACCGGTTTGCCGCGCAACGCCTGGATTCGATGACGGTGCGCACCGGGACCTTCCACGATCAATTGCGTGCGATCGAGGCGAACGGCTACCGCATCGTGCCGCTTGCCGACATCGTGCGCTGGCACGCGGGGCAGGCGAACGCGCTGCCGGCGCGGGCGGTCGCGATCACGGTGGACGACGGTCACCGCTCCGTCTACGACGTGCTGCGCCCGTTGCTGGCCGCGCATCCGGTACCGGTCACGCTGTTCATCTATCCATCGGCGATCTCGAACGCCAGCTACGCGATGACTTGGGATCAGCTGCGCGTGCTCGGGCAATCCGGCGAATACGATATCGAATGGCATACCTACTGGCATCCGAATTTCCGCACCGAGCGCGCACGGCGGTCTGAGGAGGACTACCAACGATTCGTGTCGTTCCAGTTGAGCCGTTCCCGCGAACGGCTCGAGTCGGAAACCGGTCGGCCGGTCCGGTTGCTGGCCTGGCCGTTCGGCGTCCATGACGCCAAAACCGATCGGCTGGCCGCGCGCGAAGGCTATGTCGCGGCGTTCACGATCGACGCACGGCCCGTTCGGCTCGCGGATCCCGCCATGGCGCTGCCGCGCTACCTGATGACGGATGCGTGTGATACCCGCTGCATGAACGGATTGCTGCAAACCGCGCGGGAGCGACCGTGATCGAATGCCCGATCGCGGGTTCGCCAGCGTCGTTCGCGGATGCCGTTTCCATTTGGGGTCACGCCCGGCAGAACGTCATGGGGGGCGCACAATGGCTGGGATCCTGCTGCGCGAGCCACGGACAGGGATGTCGGGATCGGCACGCGGGTCCGAAAAGGAGCCACCATGCCGTGGGATGACGAACGCTATCCGCCGTCGATGCGGAACCTGCCGCCTCCGGTGCGCGGCAAGGCGATCGAGATCGCCAACGCGTTGCTGCGACAAGGGCGTGCCGAGGGCAGCGCGATCCGTATCGCGATCGCGCAGGCGAAGCGCTGGGGGCGGGTGCATGCGGCATCCGCCGACGCTGTCGAGCGGCGGCGCTAGGCCCCGCACTGAACCGGGCAGGTGGCGGCGTCCGGCGTGCGTTCGAAGGCAGCCGCATGCAGCCGCGCGGCCAGCACGCAGGCAAGCAGCATGACGCCCACCGCGATGCCGTGAACCGGGTTGCGCAGGCACGACGCAACCTGGTCGCTCCTTGCAACGCCGAACAGGCACCACAGGCAGAAGTGTTCGCAGTTGTTGGTGAGCAGCCGGTAGCGGCATTCGCCGAGGCGCGAGGCCGCGCGCCGCGCCGCTTCCGTGCCGTCGTACAGGGGCCGCGTGTGCCGGACGATCGCGAGTTCGAAACCGGCGCAGAAGCCGTCGACGGAGACGATTTCAACCGGGCCGCCGCTCAGGCGGTGCGCCAGGCCCGCGTAATGGATCACGTTGCCGTCGCCGACATAGATCCCGTGATGCACGTAACCGTGACGCCGTGTCACGAGGTGGGCGCCGACCGGAAGGTCGCGATCCGGCATGGCGTCGTCGGCTTGTGCTGCGGTCGGGTGAGTCATGGCCAGCTCCTGGATCTCGCGGCGGCCGGCTGGAAACCGCCTTGCCGGCCGCGGTACGCGTTGCGTCCTGTCACGTCTCCAGTATTGGCGGCGGACCCGGGCCCGACAATCAGCGCGGTCCGAGCTTGCTGTCCGATGTCGGGGCGTCGTGTCGGAAATTTCTGACGCGCCGTGCAATATCGGCTGACAGCCGGAACGGACAACGGCGCTTGCCTGCCGCCGCTTCAGGCCTTGCGTGCCCGCCGTACCGTCCGACCGACGGTCTCGCACCGTCGTGCCGCGCCGCTGGCCTGTCCGGTGTGCTTGACCTGCATCAACGGGAAATCGGCGTTCCGCGCGACGCTGGCTTCGTCAACGATGCGCATGCGTCACGTCGCGGCACGCCGGCCGTGACGCGCCCGAACGAACGAGCCGCATCGCCACCCGCGTGCCTGAACCGGGAGAATGAAATGCGGACTGGAATCGCCGGGGCGCTGCTGCTGTCGGCCTGTTTGCTGGCCGCTGCGCCGAACGCGCCGGCTCAAGCGCTGCCCGAGCCCGTTGAGCAGAACGGCGCCGTGTACATCACGGGCGGCATCGGGGCGGAGGAGGTCGCTGCGTTTCGTGCCGCCGCGCCGCGTTACAACCTGCGAATCATGTTCGCGACGAAGGGCGGGCATTACCTGTCCGATGTCGACGTCACGTTGACTTCCGGCAAATCGACGGTCGTCGACGCACACACGGCCGGCCCGTTCCTGTTCGCACGCGTGCCGCCGGGGCGTTACACGGTGTCGGCGCGCGACCGGGGCGTCCAGGAAGTCCGGCACGTCGTCGCGCCGGCGCGTGGCGGTGTCGATGTGCGGTTCTACTGGCAGAACCCGGAGCGCCGCGGCGTGATCCGGCTTTGCGGTGGTTGTCAGGACACCGGTACGCGTGCAGGGCCCTAGACGCACGCTTCGATCGACGCGGAGCGCGCGGTGGCGCGTGGCGTACCGTTGATCTGCCTCACGTGGCGTTGCGCCGGAGTCGCAACAATGTCCACGGGAATTCGCGTCGCGAGGTGTGCATTGGAGATTCGGGCAAACGTCGGTGGGGCGCGTGCCGGGCGGCAGGCGCATGAGTCGTGTCGAGGCGGGCGGCGGCCCGCGGCGATGCTTGGCCGCGTGCTCGCAAGCATGCTGCTGGTGCTCACGTGCGTTACCGGCCGCGCCGGAACTGTTTCGGTGACGGTCGTCGATGCCGGCAGCGGCCGGCCGGTGGCGGGCGCGCTCGGGTATGCATCGGGCAGCAGCCTGATTGCGTCGGCGACCGGCACGTTTGCCGCGCCGTCGGGCGACGCGACGCTCAGCGTGACCGCCCCCGGCTATGCACGCGCGGAGGTCGCGCTCGCCGCTCGCGAGTCGGCGCGCACGGTGCGGCTCGTCCCGTTTCGTCCCAAGGCCGTCTACCTGTCGGCGTACGGTATCGCGGACCGCACGCTGCGCGACGCGGCGCTCGCGCTGCCGGGCCGCACGGCGATCAATGCGTTCGTGATCGACGTGAAGGGCGATCGCGGCATGACGCCGTATCGCAGCGCCGCGCGCGAAGCGATCGGCGCAGGGGGCGGCGAGGCGGGGCCGCGCGTCGCGGACTTGCCTGCGCTGATCCGCGCATTCCATGCGCGCGGGCTGTACCTGATCGCGCGCCTCGTCGTATTCAAGGACGATCCGCTTGCGGCCGCGCATCCCGACTGGGCCGTGCGCGACGCGGCCGGCGGAATCTGGCGCGATCGCGAACACCTGCGCTGGATCGACCCGACCGTGCGCGCCGCGTGGGAGCACAACTTCGACGTGGCCGAAGAGGCCGCGCGGATGGGTTTCGACGAGATCCAGTTCGACTACCTGCGCTTTCCCGACGCGAGCGGCCTGCGGTTCGGCGAGCCCAACACCGAGGCGAACCGCGTGGCCGCGATCACCGGATTCCTGGAAGGCGCGCGCGCACGGCTGCGGCCCTACAACCTCTACCTGTCGGCCGACATCTTCGGCTACGTGTGCTGGAATGCCGACGACACGCAGATCGGGCAGCGGCTCGGCTCCCTGGGCGGGCTGGTCGACTACATTTCGCCGATGCTCTATCCGTCGGGCTTCACGTGGGGCCTGCCGGGCTGCCGCAAGCCGACCGATCACCCGGGCGAGATCGTCGGGCGCTCGCTCGCGGAGGCGATGCGCCGCACCGGGCTCGCCGGCGTGCGCTTCCGGCCCTGGCTGCAGGCATTTCGCGACTATGCGTTCGACCGGCGCGCATTCGACGCGGCGGATATCCGTGCGCAGGTGGACGCCGCCGATGCAGCCGGCACGGACGGATGGATGCTGTGGAATCCGCGCAATCGCTACGATCCCGCTGCGCTGCCACGCTGACCGGCGAAGCGGGATGCGCCACGTGCCGAAATGGCAAAATATGCCAATTCATGCTGTTTTGTGGCTTTTCATTCGAATGTCATCTTGCGTCGAGATAGTGCGGGATCGTGCGCCAGTCCGGGGAACGAACGACGCGAGCCGGCCCGTTCGCCTCGCACCGGGGAAACCGTCCATGGGACGCGGCAAACAGCAACCGTTACGCCCGCCCTGAAGGCGGCGCGTGTCATCTCGACAGAAGGAACGTGCAATCGTGAACGCCATCGCAGCGGCAGACTCCCATGACGTGATCATCGTCGGCGCCGGCATCGTCGGCCTCGCCCATGCCTATACGGCGGCACGCAAGGGGCTGCGCGTCAGCGTGATCGAACGCGATGCCGCATGCGTGGGCGCGTCGATCCGCAATTTCGGCTTCGTCACCGTCACCGGGCAGCACGCCGAACACAGCTGGCGGCGTGCGCGGGCGAGCCGCGAGGTCTGGGCGGACGTCGCGCCGCAAGCCGGCATCGACGTGCTTCACGAGGGCGTCCACCTGATTGCGCGCCGCCCCGAGGCGATGCGCCTGATCGATGCGTTCATGCAGACCGGCATGGCCGACGGCTGCCGAGTCATGACACCCGGTGAAGCGGCGGCCGCGGCGCCCGAGTTGCGGCTCGACGGTGCGCAAGGCGTGCTGCACAGCCCGCATGAACTGCGCATCGAGCCGCGTACCGCGATCGGGTTGCTCGCGTCCTGGCTGGCGGAACGCTTCGGCGTGGCGTTTCGTTACGGCGAGATGGTGCACGAGGTGCGCACGCCGACCGTGCGTACGTCGCGCGGCGTGTTGCACGCGGAGCGCGTGATCGTCTGCGGCAATGCGGACAGCCGTCACCTGTACGGCGACTGGTTCGCGCGGCACGCGGTGCGGCTGTGCCAGTTGCAGATGCTGCGCGTGCGGCCGCGTCGCCCGCTGGCGCTGCGCGCCGCCGTGATGAGCGACCTGAGCCTGCTGCGTTACGCGGGTTTCGCGGCGCTGCCCGCCGCCGACGCATTGCGCACGCGCCTGCGGGCGGAGGAACCCGAATGCCTCGGTTACGGCATCCACCTGATCGCGGTGCAGAGCGCCGACGGCAGCCTCGTGGTGGGCGATTCGCATGAATACGGCGCCGCACCGCTGCCGTTCGCGACGCAGGAGATCGATGCGCAGATCCTGCGCCTGCTGCACGAGACGCTCGACGTGCCGGAGCTCGACATCGTCGAACGCTGGACCGGCAGCTATCCGTCGGCAGCCGATGCCGATTGCTTGATCGAGGCGCCGGATGACGGCACGCGCGTCGTCGTCGTGACGAGCGGCGCCGGGATGAGCACGGGCTTCGGGATCGCGCAGGACGTGTTTGCCGCGTGGTGAGGGCGGTGGCATGCGAGTCGCGCAGTCGCCGGGTTCGCGGGATGCTTTTGCGAGCGATACGCGTGCCGGCATGACCGCGGGATTCGATCGGCGGTTTTAGTGTGTTTAGCGAAACGGGCGAATCAGGAATTTGTCTAGTCATCCTGACCGAAAGGTCGGATGAAATGCACCATGTTCGTGCCTTGAATCACCACCACGAGGCGCTCCAGAGCCCCTGAATTAGGGGATTTCCCGCGTTTGCCCGATTTTTTTTGATCAACGCTTGTCGGTCGGTTTTTCTTCTTGCATGCTTGTATAGACAAATTCCTGAGGCCGCTTGCATGACCGAAGGGATGACGATCTTCAACACAAGGAGAAATCTCGTGAACGGCAAGCGCATCAAGTGGGCAGTCAGGACGATCGGCATCATCGCAGCGGCAGCGGCCACGCTTTCCGCGCCGGTGCAGGCGAAGGAATGGAAGACGGTGACGGTGGCGCTCGAAGGCGGCTACGCGCCGTGGAACCTCACGCTGCCGGGCGGCAAGCTCGGCGGCTTCGAGCCCGAGCTCATCGCCAACGTGTGCGAGCGGATCAAGGTGCAGTGCAACATGGTCGCGCAGGACTGGGACGGGATGATTCCGGGGCTTCAGGCCGGCAAGTTCGATGTCCTGATGGATGCGATCTCGATCACGCCGGAGCGCGAGAAGATCCTGCTGTTCTCGCGTCCGTATGCTGCGACGCCCGCGACCTTCGCCGTCACCGATACGAAGATCCTGCCGAAGGCGGCGCCGGGCGCGCCGATCGTCAAGCTGTCGGGCGACGCGAATGCCGACAAATCGACCGTCGACGCGCTGCGCAAGCAGCTGAAGGGCAAGACGATCGGCATCCAGTCGGGCACCGTCTACACGAAGTTCATCAACGACAGCTTCAAGGACATCGCGTCGATCCGTGTGTACAAGACTTCGCCCGAGCGCGATCTCGACCTCGTCGCCGGCCGCATCGACGCGTCGTTCGACGATGTCACGTACTACGCGGCGAACAACACGAAGAAGGACACCGCATCGATCGTGCTCGCGGGCCCGAAGCTCGGCGGCCCGATCTGGGGGCCGGGTGAAGGGCTCGCGTTCCGCAAGCAGGATGCCGACCTGAAGACGAAGTTCGATACGGCGATCGGCGCCGCGCTCGCGGACGGCACCGTGAAGAAGCTCGCCGACAAGTGGTTCAAGACTGACGTCACCCCGTAAGCGCACGTCCGGCCGCCGCCGCGCAAGCGGCATGAGCCGCGCGCGGCGGCGCGCATCCCGCCGATCCTATCAACGCTTGCCGGGAGGCACGCATGGCGATCCTTGAAATGCTGGGCTTCGGAACCGAAGGCTGGGGCGGCGTGCTGCTGCTCGCCGCGCTGATGACGGTTGCGCTGACGCTTGCCGCGCTCGCGGTCGGCGCCGTGATCGGCGCGGGCATCGCGGCCGCGAAGCTGTCGCGCTATCGCAGCGCCCGCCTGCTCGGCGACCTGTATACGACGGTGTTTCGCGGCGTGCCCGAACTGCTCGTCATCTACCTGTTCTATTTCGGCGGCTCGACGCTCGTCACGGCCGTGGGCCAGTGGTTCGGCGCGGAAGGCTTCATCGGCGTGCCGCCTTTCGTGATCGGCGCGCTCGCGGTGGGGATGATTTCCGGCGCGTACCAGGCCGAGGTGTATCGCGCGGCCGTGCTCGCGGTGTCGAAGGGCGAACTCGAAGCGGCGCGCTCGATCGGCATGCCGCGCAGCATGGTCCTGCGCCGCATCCTGATTCCGCAGGTGCTGCGCTTCGCGTTGCCCGGCATCGGCAACGTGTGGCAGCTGAGCCTGAAGGATTCGGCGCTGATCTCGGTCACCGGGCTCGCCGAGCTGCTGCGCACGAGCCAGATCGCGGCGAATTCGACCCACCAGTATTTCGTGTTCTTCGTCGCGGGCGGCGCGCTCTACCTGGTCATGACGGGGCTGTCGAACCGCGTGTTCAACCGGGCCGAAGCAATCGTCGGCCGGTCGTTCCGCCGCAACTTCGCACGCAACTGACGGAGCGCCCATGTCACTCGATTTCGACTTCCTGTTCGACACGCTGCGCCAGCTGCTCGCGGCGGTACCGACCACGCTCGGGCTGTTCTTCGCGTCGCTCGTGCTCGGCGGCCTGCTGTCGCTCGTGATCGTCACGATGCGCGTGTCGCCGCGCTGGCTGCCGAACCGCTTCGCGCGTGCATACATCCTCGTGTTTCGCGGCTCGCCGCTGCTGATCCAGATGTTTCTCGTGTACTACGGGCTCGGCCAGTTCGGCGTGATCCGCGAGAGCTTCATGTGGCCGCTGCTGCGCGAGCCGTACGTGTGCGCGGTGCTGTCGCTCGCGCTCTGTACGGCCGGCTACACGGCCGAGATCCTGCGCGGCGGGCTGATGGCCGTGCCGGTCGGGCAGATCGAGGCCGGCTATTCGATCGGCCTGTCGGGCTTCGCACTGCTGCGCCGCGTGATCGGCCCGATTGCGCTGCGCCAGTGCCTGCCCGCGTATTCGACCGAAGCCGTGCTGCTGGTCAAGTCCACCGCGCTCGCCAGCCTCGTGACCGTGTGGGAGGTGACGGGCGTCGCGCAGCAGATCATTCAGCAAACCTACCGGACGACCGAGGTGTTCGTGTGTGCGGCCCTCATCTACCTGGGCCTGAACTTCATCGTCGTCCGCCTGCTCGGCGCGCTCGAATGGCGGCTGTCGGGCCACCTGCGCGCGCCGAAGCCGTCCGGCGCACCCGCGGCCGACGCCCGCAATGCGCGACGTGTCGCATCCTGACCGCGTCCTTCCTTCCCGGAGAAATCGATGAACACCGCTGCTCCCGTCGCCCTGTCGGTCAGGAACATCCACAAGTCGTTCGGCGATCACCACGTGCTGAAGGGCATTTCGCTCGATGCGCACGAAGGCGACGTCATCTCGATCCTCGGTGCGAGCGGATCGGGCAAGAGTACCTTCCTGCGCTGCTTGAACCTGCTCGAAACGCCCGACGACGGCTCGGTCGCGCTCGCCGGCGAGGAACTGAAGATGAAACGCGCGCGCGACGGCAAGCTGCATCCGGGCGACCGGCGCCAGGTCGACCGCATCCGCTCGCAGCTCGGGATGGTGTTCCAGAACTTCAACCTGTGGTCGCACATGACCGTGCTCGACAATCTCGTCGAAGGGCCGCTGCGCGTGCAGAAGCGCAGTCGCGCGGAGGCGGTCGAGGAGGCCGAGGCGCTGCTCGCGCGCGTCGGCCTCGCGGACAAGCGCGGCTACTATCCGGCCCATCTGTCGGGCGGCCAGCAGCAGCGGGTCGCGATCGCACGGGCGCTCGCGATGCATCCGAAGGTGATGCTGTTCGACGAACCGACTTCCGCGCTCGATCCCGAGCTGGTCGGCGAGGTGCTGCGCGTGATGCGTTCGCTCGCGGAGGAAGGGCGCACGATGCTGGTCGTCACGCACGAAATGGGCTTCGCGCGGCACGTGTCGAACCGCGTGATGTTCCTGCATCAGGGCGAGGTCGATGCGGACGGCACGCCCGGCGAACTGTTCGGCGGCCAGTGCTCCGAACGCTTCCGCCAGTTCGTGTCGAGCCATCATGACCGTGCCGCGAACTGAGGCTGCCATGACCGTATTCCGTTCGGCCCGGCCGCTCGACTGGCGGCAGATTGCGGCGGTGGCGGCCGGCGCGCCGCTCGCGTTGACCGACGAGGCGCGCGGGCGTGTCGTCGCGGCGCGCGAACTCGTCGACGCGATCGTCGCGCGCGGCATTCGCGCGTATGGCGTCAACACGGGCGTCGGTGCGCTGTGCGACGTGATCGTCTCGCCCGCGCAGCAGGGTACGCTGTCACGCAACATCCTGATGAGCCACGCGGTCGGCGTGGGCGCGCCGCTCGGTGCGGCGGAAACGCGCGCGATCATCGCGGCCGCGATCAACAACTACGCGCACGGGCATTCCGGCGTGCGGGCCGACATCGTCGACCAGCTGGTCGCGCTGCTCGAACACGATTGCCTGCCGGAAGTGCCGGCGCACGGGTCGGTCGGCTACCTGACCCACATGGCGCACGTCGCGCTCGTCTGCATCGGGCATGGCCACGCGCGTCATCGCGGCGAACGCGTGCGCGGTGACGAAGCGCTGCGCCGCATCGGCCGCGAGCCGCTGGCGCTCGGTGCGAAGGAGGGGCTGAGCCTCGTCAACGGCACGCCGTGCGTGACGGGGCTCGCCGCGCTCGCGCTCGCCCGCGCGGAGCGGCTGCTCGACTGGGCCGACTGGATCGCGGCGACGAGTTTCGAGAATCTCGGCGGCCAGCTCGCCGCGTTCGATCCGGCATCGCTGGCGCTGCGCATTTCGCCCGGCATCGGGCACGTCGGCGCGCGCCTGCGCGCGATGCTCGCCGACAGCGCGATGCTCGCCGCGGCGAACGGGCGGCATACGCAGGATCCGCTCAGCCTGCGCACGATTCCGCACGTGCACGGCGCGGCGCGCGACGTGCTGGCGGTCACGGCGGAAGTCGTCGACCGCGAGCTCGCGTCCGTGACCGACAATCCGATCGTCGCGGGCACGCGCGACGCGCCGACCGTTCATTCGCAGGCGCATGCGGTCGGCGCGGGCATCGCGCTCGCGATGGACAGCCTCGCGGCCGCGATGGCGCAGGTCGCGGCGATTGCCGAGCGGCGGCTCGACCGGCTCGTCAATCCGCTCGTGAGCGGGCTGCCGGCATTTCTCGCGGCGCCGGGCGGCACGTGTTCCGGGTTCATGATCGCGCAGTACACGGCGGTCGCGCTGGTTGCGCAGAACCAGCGGCTCGCCGCGCCCGCGAGCCTCGATGGCGGCATCACGTCGGGCCTGCAGGAGGATCACCTGTGCCATGCGACGCCGGCCGCGCTGAAGGCGCTCGACATCATCGAGAACACCACGCGTGTGCTCGCGATCGAGTTGCTGGCCGCCGCGCAGGCGTACGATCTGCAGGAAAACGAAGCATCGCGGGCGGCGCCGACCGACGCGCTGCGGCGTTACGTGCGCGAACGCGTGCCGGCGTATCACGACGACCGGCCGCTCGCCGACGACATCGCGAGCGCGGCCGCCATCGTCGCGGGCGCACCGCCGTCGCTGGTGTGACGCAGCGGCGCTGCGGCGGCCGGCAGGTCATCCCATCTTCATTCGATCGAGGGCGCATGAACGAAGCGGAACGATACACGGCGGCCCGGCCGGAGGCCGTACCGGGCGACGACGTGCCGGCGCGCGCGCTGCCGGCCTACCAGCAGATCAAGCGCTACGTGGTCGAGCGGATCGCGAACGGCGACTGGAAGCCGGGCGGCGCGATTCCGACCGAGGCCGAACTGGTCAAGGAGTTCGGCGTGGCGCGGATGACCGTGTCGCGTGCGCTGCGCGAGCTGACTGCCGAGCGCGTGCTGACCCGCATCCAGGGTGCGGGCACCTTTGTCGAGCGCCGTCATTACGAATCGACGGTGCTCGAGATCCGCAACATCGCGGACGAGATCGCCGAGCGCGGCCATCGGCACAGTGCGCGCGTGATGACGCTCGAAAGCAGCGACGATCCCGAAGCGATCGAAGCGCTCGGGCTGCGCACGGGGCCGGTGTTTCATTCGCGCATCGTGCATTGCGAGGAGGGCGAGCCGATCCAGTTCGAGGATCGCTACGTCAATCCGGCGCTGTTTCCCGCGTATCTCGAACAGGATTTCACGGTCGAGACGCCGAACCACTACATGGTGCGGCTCGCGCCGATCCAGCGTGCGGAATTCCGCATCTACGCGCAGAAACCCGATGCGCAAGTGCGCCGGCACCTCGTGATGGAAATCGGCGAACCGTGCCTGCTGCTGCGGCGGCGCACGTGGGTCGGCGGGCAGGTCGCGACGTCGGTGCAGCTGTGGCATCCGGCGTCACGGTTTCATCTGGCGGGGAGGGTGTAGGCAGGGGGCTGCTGCCGCTGCCGTTCGACGTCGTTGCCCGAAGCAGATCGCCGGGGCGGGTCGGGCAGGCGGCTGCCCGATGCGCCCGCCCCGTGCGGCCGGCATTCAGGCCGCTTGCGCGTGGCGATTGACCGGGTACGCGAGCCCGAGATGCTCGCGCAGCGTCGCGCCTTCGTAATCGCGCCGGTAGACGCCACGTTCCTGCAGGATCGGCACGACCTTCGTCGCGAACTCGGTGAACGCCGTCGGCGTGCCGCCGCGCACGATGAAGCCGTCGGTGGCGCGCGCATCGACCCACGCCTGCAACCCGTCCGCAACCTGCTCGGGCGTGCCGGCGAACGCGGGGCGCGGCGTGGCCGCCTCGAGCGCGACCTCGCGTAGCGTCAAGCCGCGCTCGGCTGCGTCGCGCTTGATCGTGTCGGTGGTGCTGCGGAACTGGTTGCCGCCGAGCTCGCCGAGATCCGGGAACGGCGCGTCGAGCGCGTATTGCGTGAAGTCGTGGTGATCGAAGTAGCGGCCGAGATAGTCGAGCGCGTTGTCGATCGTCACGAGCCGCGCCGTGTCCTGATACTGCGCCTCCGCGTCGGCGGCCGATGCCGCGACGATCACGCTCGTGCCCTGGAACACCTTCAGGCTGTCGGGTGCGCGACCGCGCGCCGCGAGCCGCTTCTGCACGTCCGCATAGAACGCCTGCGCGAGCGGGATCGTCTCCTGGCGCGTGTAGATCGCATCGGCATGCTCGACCGCGACCCCCTTGCCGTCGTCCGACGCGCCGGCCTGGAACAGGATCGGGCGCCCCTGTCGCGAGCGGCCGATGTTCAGCGGCCCGGCCACCGAGAAGAATTCGCCGGTGTGATTCAGCGTGTGCAGCTTGTCCGGATCGAAGAACACGCCGCTCGCCTTGTCGCGCACGAATGCGTCGTCTTCCCACGAGTCCCACAGCCCCTTCGTCACGGTGAGGAATTCCGATGCGATCCGGTAGCGCAGCGCATGCTCGGGATGTTTGTCGCGCGAGAAATTCTTCGCCGAGCCTTCGAGCGGCGACGTGACGACGTTCCAGCCGGCGCGGCCGTCGCTCAGGTGGTCGAGGCTCGAGAACTGCCGCGCGACGGTGAACGGATCGCTGTACGACGTCGACAGCGTGCCGACCAGCCCGATCCGCTCGGTGACGAGCGCGAGTGCCGACAGCAGCGTGAGCGGCTCGAAGCGGTTCAGGAAGTGCGGGATCGATTTCGCGTTGATGTGCAGGCCGTCGGCGACGAACAGCAGGTCGAATTTCGCGGCCTCGGCCTGCCGCGCGAGCTCGCGCACGAAGGTCACGTTGATGCTCGCGTCGGCGACCGCATCCGGATGCCGCCACGCGGACATGTTGCCGGATGCGCCCTGGATGATGGCGCCGAGATGGATCGGGCGGGATGAAGCGGAAGTCGGTTGGCTCATGACGGGACGGAACGAGAGAGGGGCGGATGTCATGCGACCGCGGCGCGCGCGGGTGACGGGCGCGCATCGGGCAGCGTGGGCAGCGTGGGCAGCGCGTCGAGCAGCGACGCGGTGTACGGATGCGACGGCGCGGCGAACACCGCGCCGACCGGGCCGCTTTCGACCACGCGGCCGCGCCGCATCACGAGAATCCGGTCGGCGACGTGATGCACGACGCCGAGATCGTGCGAAATGAACAGCATCGCGGTGCCGTGCTCGGCCTGCAGGTCGGCGAGCAGGTCGAGCACCTGCGCCTGGATCGACACGTCGAGCGCGCTGACGGGTTCGTCCGCGACGAGCAGCGCCGGGTTCGGCGCGAATGCGCGCGCGATCGCGACGCGCTGCCGCTGGCCGCCCGACAATTCGCGTGGATAGCGGTCGATGCAGCCGGCGCCGAGCCGCACTTCGTCGAGCAGTTGCAGCACGCGGCGGCGGCGCGCATCGCCGCGCACGCCGATCGCATCGAGACTCTCGCCGATGATCTGGCCAACCGAATAGCGCGGGTCGAACGAACTGTACGGGTCCTGCGCGATCAGTTGCAGCCGCGCGCGGCGGGCGCGCCGTGCGGCTTCGGGCACGCCGCTCCACGGTTCGCCGTCGAGCGCGACGGTACCGCTGTCCGGCTCGGTCAGGCCGAGCACGATCCGCGCGATCGTCGATTTTCCGGAACCGGATTCGCCGACGATGCCGAGCGTCTCGCCGCGCGCCAGCGCGAACGACACGCCGTCCACCGCGACAGGTGCGTCGTGGCTGCCGTAGCGCTTCGTCACCGCGTCGACGGCGAGCACTTTCTCGCGGGCCTCGATTCGCTTGGGCGGCAGCGGGATGCGCGCGGCCGGGCCTGCGGCTGCGGCTGCGGCCGCGGCGTCGGCCTGCGGATCCATCGCGAGCCGGAACCCGCGCGATGCGGGCGTCGGAATCGCGGCGAGCAACTGGCGCGTATACGGATGCGCGGGCGCGGTCAGCACGTCGCGCGCCGGCCCCTGCTCGACGACCTGGCCGGCCCGCATCACGAGCACGCGATCGGCGAGTTCGGCGACGACCGCGAGATCGTGGCTGATCAGCAGCAGCGCATCGCCGGCCTCGCGGCGCGCGCGCAGCAGCGACAGGATCTGCCGCTGCACGGTCATGTCGAGCGCCGTGGTCGGCTCGTCGGCGATCAGCAGCGATGCGCCGCCGGCGAGCGCGGTGCCGATCAGCACGCGCTGCCGCAAGCCGCCGGACAGCTGATGCGGATACTGCGGCAAGCGCCGTTCGGGCTCGTCGATGCCGACCGAGCGCAGCAGGTCGGCGCTGCGCGCGTGCACGTCGCGCCGCCGCGTATCGTGCAGCGCCTCGGCGACGAGATCGCGCACGCGCCACAGCGGATCGAGCGACACGAGCGCGTCCTGCAGCACGTAGCCGATCCGGCGGCCGCGAATGGCGCGCCAGTCGCGTTCGCGATGGCGCCGCGCATCGGTGCCGGCGATCTCGAGGCGTTCGGCGTCCACCACGGCGTGCGGGCCGTTCAGCCCGACGAGGCTGCGCGCGGTGACCGACTTGCCGGAACCCGACTCGCCGACGAGCGCGACGCATTCGCCGGCATGGACGACGAGGTCGAGCGGCCCGACGACGGGGCGCGTGCCGCGCGGGCCGCGAAACCCGATCGTCAGGCGTTCGACGTGGACGAGCGGCGCGGCGTGCGGTGCCGGTGCGTGGGTCGTCATGTCGTCTCCCGGCGTTCGAAGCGTGCCTGCCAGTAGCCGCCGAGCGCGTTCACGGCGACGACGGCCGCGGTGATCGCGAGGCCGGGCCAGACCGCGATCCACCACGCGTTGTACAGGTAGTTGCGGCCCTCGGCGAGCATCAGCCCCCACTCGGCGGCGGGCGGCTGCGGCCCCATGCCGAGGAAGCTCAGGCCCGACGCGCCGATGATCGCGGTGCCGAGCCCGACGGTCGCGAGCACCGGCACCTGCGCGATCGCGTGCGGCAGCACGTGGCGCCACACCAGCACCGCGGGCGCGAGGCCGAGCGTGCGCGCCTGCTCGACGTAGCCGGAGCCGGCGACGACGAAGGTCTGCGCGCGCACCACGCGCGCGAAACGCGGCACCGACGCGACACCGAGCGCGAATACGAGGTTCGTGGCGCCCGGGCCGGTAAACGAGATCAGCATCAGCGCGAGCAGCAGGTCGGGGAACGCCGACACCACATCGAGAAAGCGCGAGATCAGTTCGTCGAGCCAGCCGCGCGCGAGCCCCGCGAACAGCCCGAGCGCGGTGCCGAACAGCGTCGCGACCGCGATCGACGCCGCGCTGATCGACAGCGAGTAGCGGGCGCCGTAGACGACCCGCGAGAAGATGTCGCGGCCGAGCTGGTCGGTGCCGAGCCAGTGTTCGGCACTGCTGCCGAGCTGCGCGGCCAGCGGATCGGCGGCCAGCGGGTCGTAGCGAGTGAGCCAGCCGGGGGCGATTACCGCAACTGCGTTCAGCAGCAGGTAGACGGCCGCAAGCGCGAGGCCCGGATGGCGGCGCAGCCAGCCGGTCGCGCCGAGCGGCGCGCGCGGGCGCCACGGCAGGTCGAGGGGCGTGGACATCGATGTCTCCGGTTCAATGCCGCGCGCGGCGGTCGCGCAGGCGGGGGTCGATCAGCAGGTAGAGCAGGTCGACGGCGGTGCTGAGCGCGACATAGATCGCCGCCGACAGGATCGCGATCGCGAGGATCACCGGCATGTCCTTCGACAGCACCGCGTCGACGGTGATCTTGCCGAGGCCGGGCCGGCCGAACACCTGCTCGGTGATCACCGCGCCGCTCAGCAGCCCGCCGACGAGCCAGCCGGCGAGCGTGACGGCCGGCAGCGCCGCGTGGCGCAGCGCATGCCGCACGCGCAGCGCGAGCCCGCCGATGCCCCACGAGCGCACGGTCAGCGCATACGGCTCGTCGAGCGCGCGCTCGATGCCCTGGCGCAGCACGCGGCCGATCACCGCGCCCTGCGCGAGCCCGAGCGACAGCGCCGGCAGCACGAGCGACGCGAAGCCCCGATCGCCGGCGACCGGGAACAGCTTCAGCGTGAAGCTGAACACGAACAGCAGCATGATCCCGAGCCAGAACGACGGCGTCGACGCGAGCAGCAGCTCGACGCCGGACGCCGCCCGCCCGGCCCAGCGGCGGCCGGCCGTCAGCACCGCGAGGCCGACCGCGAACACGAGCGTCACGACGAGCGCAGCGCCCGTCAGCTTCAGCGTCGGCCACAGCTGGCCGATCACGAGCGGCGCGACGTCGGTGTTCAGGATGTAGGAGCGGCCGAAGTCGCCGTGCAGCACCCGCCACAGGTAGTGCAGGTATTGCAGCGGCAGCGGCTCGTCGAGCCCCCATTCCCGGCGGATCGCGGCTTCGATCTGCGGTGTGCTCAGCTGCTCGCCGATCAGGATGCTGACGATGTCGCCGGGCGCGACGTGCACGGCCGCGAACGACAGCGTGATCGCGGCCCACAGCACCAGTACGCCGGTGGCGAGCCGCGTCGCCACCGGCGAGCGCAGCACGCGGCGCCACGCGGCCGGTGGCGATGCGGGCGGCGCGGCGGGCGTGGGCGCCGCGGCGTCATGAGCGGAAACAGGTACGGCGCTCGGATGGTTCATGCTCGGCTTCTCCTGCCGGTGCCGCGCGCGACGGACCGGTGTGGCTTGCTCGCTTACTTTTTCACCCACACGTCGTACGGGTTCTCGGGCATCTGCGCGAACGGGCGGAAGCGCAGGCCCTGGACGGCCTTCGCGGCGGCGATCTGGTCCTCCGGTTCGTACAGCGGCACCGCATACGCCTGCTCGTTGATCGCAAAGCGCTGCAGCTCGCCGTACAGCGTCTTGCGCTCCGCGACGTTCTGCGTGCGCGCGGCCGCCTGCAGCCAGCGCGTCAGTTCCGGCGCCGCCGCGCGGCTGTAGTTCAGCGCGCCGCCGCGATCGACGGGCAGGTAATGGCCTTCGATGTCGATGCCGTCCGGCGGCGTGTTCGAGTTCGCGATCGAGCCGAACTTGCCGGTCTTGCGCGCCTCGACGTACGTGCCGTCGTCGACGTACTGGATCTTCAGGTCGACGCTGAGCCGCTGCCGCGCCTGCGCCTGCAGCGCCTGCAGCAGCACGTCGCGCTGGTCGCGCACGGTCGCCTGCGCCTGGATCACCGCGATCGTCAGCCGTTCGCCGTTCTTCGTGCGGTAGCCGCCGCTGTCGCGTGCGCTCCAGCCGGCCTCGTCGAGCAACTGGTTGGCAAGCTTCGGATTGTTGCCGTAGGTCTTCTCGATACGTGCGTCGTAGAGCGGGTCGATCGGCGACGTGATGCCCCATGCGCGCGTCCGCTCGCCGCGATAGATCGACTGCACGATGCCGGTCGTGTCGAGCCCTTCGAGCAGCGCGCGGCGCACCTTAACGTCCTGCGTGGGGCCGTAGCCGACGTTCAGGAACAGCGAGTACGGCGTGCCGGTGTTCAGCGCGTGCTGGTAGGTGAAGTCCGGGTTCTTGCGGATCAATGCCGCGTCGTTGCCGGATACGCCCTCGATCACGTCGACCTGGCCGGACAGCAGCGCGCCGGTGCGCACCGACGATTCCGGCAGGAACCGGTAGACGATCCGGTCGAGGTAAGCCGGGCCTTGATGGCCCGCCGTCGGCGGCGCCCAGCGATAGTCGGGATTCTTCGCGAATTCGATTTCCTGCCCCTTCACGTAGCGGCGCAGGATGAACGGGCCGGTGCCGGCGACGTCGGTGCCGCCCGACTTGAGGCCCGGCCGGTCGAATGCGTTCGGCGACAGCAGCGCGAACCGGCCGGCGAAGGTCAGGAACGGCGCATAGGGCGCGTCGAGCGTGATCACGACCGTGCGCGCGTCCGGCGTCTTCACGTCCGCGACGTGCAGGATCTGCGCCGCGAGCTGGCTGCCGCCCGAATACGCCGGATTGCGTGCGTTCAGGAAGTTGCGCGCGACGGCCTGCGCGTCGAGCGGCGCGCCGTCGCTGAACTTCACGCCGTCGCGCAGCGTGAACGTGTAGGTCTTGCCGTCGGGCGACACCTTGTAGCCGGTCGCGAGCCACGGCACGAAGCTGCCGTCCGGCTTGCGCGCGAGCAGGCTCTCATACACGTTGCGCAGCAGCAGCTCGACCTTGTCCTGGCCGTTCAATTGCGGATTCAGCGTGCGCGGCTCGGATTCGACGCCCCAGGTCAGCGTGCCGCCGGTGACGGGCGTGCCCTGGGCGAACGCCGCGGGCGGCAAGGCGAGTGCGAACAGCAGCGCGGTCGATGCCGTGCGGCGCGACGCGCGGAGCGTGAAATCCGGAAAAGCGAAGGTCATGCGGGGCAATCCTTTACAAGTGGCATGGCAGGTGGAACGGGGCACGACGAAGCGCGGTGCGAGAGGGATGTCGAAACGGAGCGCGTGGCGCGTCATGCGCTCGCGCGAACACGCCCGGTGCCCTGAGCGGCATCCGCCGCCGGCGGTTCCCGGTAGAGATCCGGGATCAGGATCTTTCTCAGCCAGACGAGCGGCGTACCGAGCGTGTTCGTCGAATGGTCGAACGCGACATAGCCTTGCCGCTCGTAGTACGGCTGCAGCCACGGATGATTGGTGGCGGTCGCGAGATAGGTCGCGGGCGCCTTGACCTGTTCGGTCAGGAATTGCGCTTCGACGTGGTCGAGCAGTGCGAGGCCGAGCCCCTGCCGCTTGAACGCGGGCGCCACCGCGAACCAGTGCAGGAACGGATACGGCGTGCGGTGGCGCTCGCCGGACACCCACGGGAACCGCACGGTCAGCGTCGCGGCAGGCGCGCGGCGGCCGTCGGCGCCGGCGCGTTCGAGCACGAAGGTCGTTTCGCGCGCAACGGTCTGCGCGACGTGCTCGATCGGCGAGCGAACGATGTTGAAGAGCACGCCCTGCGGCACGAGCGGCGCATACGCGTCCTGCAGCAACGCATACAGGGCCGGCACGTCGTCGGCGCCGGCAATGCGGATCGTATCGGTCATCGTGCGGCGCCTTCGAGGTCGGGTTGACGGGTGACGGCGGCGGTGTGCGGTGCATGCGGCGTTTCTTCGGTCGCGTGTCGTGACGCCGCCGGGTCGTTGCCGTCCGTCGCCGCACCGGCCAGCAGCCGCAGCGACGCAATCCTCGGCGCTGCATCGGCAAGCAGTGTGTCGACGACGAATTCCGCGATCCCGTGGCGGCGATGCAGCGCGTCGAGTTCGCGCAGCACGTCGTCGCGCGTGCCGTGCACGATCCGCGTCTCGCGTGCGTCGATCCGATGCGGCCCGTCGCCCGCCTGACGGATGTACGCGTGCGCCTGTTCGAGACTGCCGACGTTGACCGCTGGCGTGTCGCCCACTTGCACGCGAAAGCCCTGATGCCCGCTCGCGAGTCGCGCGGCCGCTTCGCGCGTGGCGGCGACGATCACGGATACGGCGAGCAGCGGCGTGCGGCCGCCCGATGCGTGGCGGTATGCGTCGAAGCTCCGTTCCAGATCGGCGGTGGATGCGTTGAGGTGCGACGCATAGACGAACGCCCAGCCGAGCTGTGCGGCCAGCGCGGCGCTTTCGGCGCTCGCGCCGAGCAGGAACGGTTGGGCGGCGACGGGCGGAAACGGTGTCGCGTGCAGCGTGGCGTCCGTGTGCCGCGCGTCGTCCGGCGGCGTGCCGCTGCCGTCGAGATGGCGCTTCAGCTCGGCTGCGAGTTCGGCGAACGACGCGCGTTGCGCCGGGTCGTAGCCGGCCTGCAGCGCGCGCGTCGACAACGGCAGCCCGCCCGGCGCCTTGCCGATGCCGAGATCGACGCGATCGGGCGCAAGTGACGCGAGCAGGTTGAAGTTCTCGGCGATCTTGTACGGGCTGTAGTGCTGCAGCATCACGCCGCCCGATCCGACACGAATTCGCCGCGTGTGTGCGAGCACATGCGCGATCAGGATTTCCGGCGACGGGCACGCGAGCGCGGCCGTGTTGTGATGCTCGGCGAGCCAGTAGCGGTGATATCCCGCATCGTCGGCGAAGCGCGCGAGCGACACGCTGCGCGCGAGTGCCTCCACGGCGGTTTCGCCCGGTGCGACGGGGCTCTTGTCGAGCACGCTCAGGCGAAACGGGAGGGCGGGTAGCGCTGCGGCGGAATGAGGGGCGTCGGACGTCATGAGGGTGCGACCGGCGCGGTTCGAAGCGGCACGATCAACTGGTTAGGCATGCCGGATTATTTTTCGACGCCGTTTGCACGGTCAAACAATCAAGAAGAATATCGAAAGCCGAAAATATTCGTTCCGGCTCACCGGGTGGCCTGCGTTATGGTCGATGGCTACGCGCCTTGCGGCGCACGCATGGACCCTGCCGGATGCCCCGGCGCGTGATCGCCGGCAGCATGGTGCCGGCTCGGGTCCGCCGATCGAACGCAATCGTGGGGAATACCGATGAACGAGCGAATCATGTCAACCGCCCGACCTGCGGCGCATGCCGGAGCCGCATCATGAGCGATACACGCAGACGGCTGAAGACGCTCGTCGGCGCCGCGAGCGTGCTGGCTGCGCCGGGCGATGCGGATCCCGCGCAAGGCATGCGTCGCGCGGCGGCGCTCGCGCGCAAGGCGGAAGCCGAAAAGATCACCGGCCTCTTCACGGCCGACCTGTTGCAGGCCGATCCGGCCGGGCTCGCCGGCAGCACCGGCAGCCAGGAGCCGATCGTCGCGCTGGCCGCGCTGAGCCAGGCGACGTCGGCCATCGGGCTCGTCGCGACGGTGTCGACCACGTATCACCATCCGTACAACCTTGCGCGGCTGATCGGCACGCTCGATCACGTGAGCGGCGGCCGCGCCGCGTGGAACGCGGTGACGTCGTCGGTCGGCGAGGAGAATTTCGGCGACGCCGCGTTGCCCGACCCGGAGCAGCGCTATGCGCGCGCCGCCGAATTCGTCGAAGTCGTCAACGCGCTGTTCGACGCGAACGATCCCGACGCGGTGCGACGCACGCCGAGCGGCGGCGTGTCGGTCGATCCGCTCAAGCTCGGGCCGATCGATTACCGTGGCGCGCACTTCCAGGTGCAGGGGCCGTTGAACGTGCCGCCTTCGCCGCAGCGGCGCCCCGTGCTGTTTCAGGCGGGGCAGTCGGCGAGCGGCGTGACGCTCGGCGCGCGGTTTGCGGAAGTCGTCTACACGTCGCAGCCGACGCTCGAGGATGCGCGCACGTTCGTCGGCGAACTGCACCGGCAGGCGGCCGCATTCGGCCGGGCAGGGCGGCTGCCGCTCGTGATGAACTCGTTCCACTCGGTGATCGGCGAATCCGACGCCGACGTCGCGCGGCGGCTGCGCGACAAGCATGAACGCATCGATTACGAGCAAGGCCGGCTGAAGCTCGCCGACATGCTCGGCGGCGGTGTCGACCTGCGCGACCTGCCGCTCGACCAGCCGTTGCCGGGATCGCTGCTGCCGGCGATCGACAGCGTGCATCGCCGGCGCGGCCGCGTCGCGATCTTCGTCGGCTATGCGCGGCAGCGCCTGACGTTGCGCGAACTGATCATCCGCGCACAGGAAACCGGCCACTGGTTCGTCGCCGGCACACCCGAACAGCTCGCCGATGCGATCGAAACGCGCTATCGCGCGGGGCTCGTCGACGTGCTGTCGCTGCACGGGCTCGGGCAGCCCGACCAGGAGGACCTGCTGCTCAACGGGCTGCTGCCCGAATTGCGCCGGCGCAACCTGCTCGATACCGATTACCTCGGCGACGATTTCCGCACGAACCTGGCGTTGCCGGCCTTGCAGCGCGAGACCGCGACGGCTTGAACGGCCAGACGGCGAGCGGGCGGCGCATGTACGATGGCGGGACGGCGCTTCCGGTTCATCCCCGCGCCGCAACATCGACGCAAGGATGCTGATGTGACTCACGAGATCATGACTGTCGCGCAACTCGAGGCCATCTACGGGACGCCGCACGAACGTGCACTGTGGAAGGAAATCGACCACCTGAACGACGACTACCAGGCGTTCGTGCGCGCGTCGCCGTTCGTTGCGCTGTCGTCGGTCGGGCCGCACGGCACCGATGTTTCACCGCGCGGGGATGTGGCCGGATTCGTGTCGATCGTCGATCCGAAAACGCTCGCGCTGCCGGATCGGCCGGGCAACAACCGGATCGATACGCTGCGCAACATCGTGGCCGATCCGCGCGTGTCACTGCTGTTCCTGATTCCCGGTGTCGGCGAGACGTTGCGCGTGAACGGCCGCGCGACGATCAGCGCCGAGCCCGGCCTGCTCGCACGCTTTGCCGTCGACGGGAAAGCGCCGCGCACGGTGGTGCTGATCCACATCGACGCGGCTTATTTCCATTGCTCGAAGGCGATCGTGCGTTCGCGGCTCTGGGATTCGGGCACGCGGATCGAACGTGACCAGCTGCCGAGCGCGGGTGCGATGCATCGGCGGCTGAGCGGCGGCACGTTCGACGCTGAATCGTACGATCGCGATCTTCCGGCGCGCACGATCGCCGGGCTGTACTGAGTGCGTGTGAGGCGATCTGCGCGCGCATCGGTGCAGATCGTCCGCCAGGATCGGGCGTCGCATTTCACGATCGCATTGAACGACTGAAGTCGGACGAGAACCGGCGGCGGAGGCCGGGAACGGCTACTTCAGCCGCTGCACCATGCCCGTTGTTTGCCCGACACTGGCGGCTTCGCCTTCGCGCCTTACGCCGCCAGGAACATCCGTCGGGTTCGCCTTGCCAGCGCAGGTCCCGCGCAATCCCCTTGTCTGACCGTCACAGCCTGGCGTGATCATCTCCCAGCGAGTCACCGACAGCCCGTGCAACTACTGAGTTGCCGCGAAAAATGGTTTATGGTCAAATGACCATGTCAAATGATCTACACGTTTGTTTCATCCCCAATTGGACGTCGCCGCGCAAGCACGGACTGTCCCAGGGCGGACAACGTTTTGCGAAAGCTTCGGGGCGGCGCGGAGATTGGCGCGCATCGGCCACCGGAAGTTTGGCGAAATCCCGGGAGATGAAGCAGGCGTCCGCATGTTGACGCCTGGGCAGCTTTCGCCCGTCGGCTGAAAGCGCGAGGTTGAAAAACAAGAATTTCTGGAGACGGTGCTCGTGAATGAAATGCACAGCAGGACGAATCACGCGACTGGCCATTCGGCGCTACGCGCCCAACTTCGGGACGGCTCCTTGCTGGAGACGCGTGCCTGGCTGGCGTCGGGATGGGAGGAAGGCACGGATGGCCGTTCTTTCCCCGTAACGAATCCGGCCAGCGGTGACATCCTGGCCCGCGTGGCCAGCCTCGGCGCCGCGGAGGTCGAGCAGGCCATTGCGTCGTCGGCGCTGGCACAGCAAGGCTGGCAGAAGCGGACCAGCCACGAGCGCGCCAAGCTACTGCGCGCCTGGTACGACCTGATCGTGGCGAATGCCGACGACCTCGCGTTGATCATGACGTCGGAGCAGGGCAAGCCGCTGGCGGAGGCTCGCGGCGAAATCATGTATGCGGCTTCCTTCGTGGAATGGTTCGCCGAAGAAGCGAAGCGTGTCTACGGCGACGTCATTCCTCATCCGCAAGGCGACAAGCGCATCCTCGTCATCCGCCAGCCGATCGGCGTGTGTGCCGCGATCACGCCGTGGAATTTCCCTGCCGCGATGATCACGCGCAAGGTCGCGCCGGCCCTGGCCGCAGGCTGCTCCATCATCGTGCGCCCCGCGGACCTGACGCCGCTCACGGCGCTTGCGCTCGCCGTCCTGGCCGAGCGAGCGGGCATTCCGGCGGGCGTCCTGCAAGTGGTGTGCGGCCCGTCACGCGAGATCGGCGCGGTGCTCACGGCCAGCCCGGTCGTGCGCAAGCTTTCGTTCACCGGCTCGACCGAAGTCGGTCGCGTGCTCATGAGCCAGTCGTCCGGGACGATCAAGCGACTGTCTCTCGAGCTCGGCGGCAACGCACCGTTCATCGTGTTCGACGACGCGGATCTCGACGCGGCGATTGAAGGTGCGATGGCGTCGAAGTACCGCAATAGCGGCCAGACCTGCGTGTGCGCGAATCGCTTTCTGGTCCAGGCAGGCATCCATGACCGTTTCGTCGACGCGCTCGCCCGGCGAGTCCAGGCGCTCAAGGTAGGAAACGGCATCGAGCCGGGGGTGCAGCAGGGGCCGCTGATCCAGAAGTCCGCGTGCGACCACCTGAATCAGCTGATCGACGACGCCGTCAGCAAGGGCGCGCGAATCGTCACCGGCGGGAAAGGCCATCCGCTCGGCGGCACGTTTTTCGAGCCGACCGTCATTGCCGATGCGACGCCGGCGATGCGTCTCGCGCGCGAGGAGCTCTTCGGGCCCGTCGGCCCGGTGTTCCGCTTCGAGGATGAAGCAGAAGCGATCGCGATGGCCAACGACACCGAGTACGGGCTCGCTGCCTATCTCTATACACGCGACCACGGCCGCATCTGGCGTGTGGGCGAGGCACTCGAGTACGGCATGGTCGGCCTGAATACCGGCGTGATTTCCAACGAGGTCGCGCCGTTCGGCGGGGTCAAGCAGTCGGGCCTGGGCCGTGAGGGTTCCCGTTACGGCATCGAGGAATACCTGGAAATCAAGTACATGTGCAGCCAGGTCTGACTGCCAACGTCCGCATCAAGGAAACGTCAATGGAAATGCTCCCGCAGTCGATGCTCTTCGAAACCGTTCCGTCCATTCTCCAGGAATGGGGTTGTGCGCGCCGCCTGGGTCAGGTGATGGCGGCATGGACGGAGCGCCGCCATGTCCTGATCGTGACCGATGCAGGGCTGCACAAGGCCGGTGTGCTGGAACCGGCGAAAGCGTCGTTGGCGGCCGAGGGATTCCGCGTGGCGGTGTTTGACGAGGTCGTGGCCGACCCGCCGGAGAACGTGGTCTTGCGCTGCGCGGCGTTCGCGCGCAGTGCCGAGGCGGACGTCGTCATCGGCCTGGGCGGCGGCTCGTCGATGGACATCGCAAAACTGGCCGCGGTGCTCACCGTGTCGCGGCAATCGCTCGCGCAAATGTACGGAATCGGCAACGTTCAGGGTGCGCGCCTGCCGTTGGTGCAGATCCCGACAACGGCGGGTACCGGGTCGGAAGTCACCAACATTTCCATCGTTTCGGTTGACGAAACAACCAAGATGGGCATCGTCGCACGTCAGCTGTATGCCGACAAAGTGATCCTGGACGCCGAGCTGACGGTCGGCCTGCCACGCAGCCATACCGCTGCGACGGGCATCGACGCGATGGTTCATGCCATCGAGGCCTATACCAGCAAGCACAAGAAGAATGCCATTTCCGATGCGCTCGCGCGCGAGGCGCTGCGACTGCTGCTGAGCAACCTGATCCCGGCTTGCGAAAACGGCGAGGACCGGCGCGCGCGCGAAGCCATGCTGCTCGGCGCCATGCTGGCGGGGCAAGCCTTCGCCAACGCTCCGGTGGCGGCGGTGCATGCGCTGGCGTATCCGTTGGGCGGCCATTTCCATATCCCGCACGGCTTGTCCAACGCATTGATGCTGGCGCCCGTGCTGCGTTTCAACGCCGAAGCGGCGGCTTCGCACTATTCGGAACTGGCAGACGTCGTCGGCGCGGGTGGACAGGGCGACGCCACGGCGCGCACGGCGGCGTTCATCGCATTCCTGGAAGACCTGATGGACCGATCCGGCGCGCCGCGTCGTCTGCGCGACGTGGGTGTCACGCAATCGAGCCTGCCGACCCTCGCGGCCGATGCGATGAAGCAGCAGCGCTTGCTGTTGAACAATCCGGTCGTCGTTACGGAGTCGGATGCATTGCGCCTGTACGAACAGGCCTATTGAACCGACGCCGGCAGATCCGCAGTCGCCGTCATGTAAACAGAGAGCAGAGAGAGTGCACCGTGAACAATGTAGAAAGGATTGAGCACCACGAGATCGTTATCCTGGGTGCAGGCTTCGGAGGACTCGGCATGGCCGCTCGCATGAAAATCGCGGGCATCGACGATTTCGTCGTGCTGGAGAAGCGTCCCGATCTCGGCGGCGTCTGGCTGGACAATTCGTATCCCGGCGCGGCATGCGATACCGAATCGCACCTGTACTGTTACAGCTTTCATCCGCATTTGCGCGTGAGCGCGATGTATGCCGGCCGCAACGAGCTGCTGCACTATCTGAGATCGCTTGCCACGCGGTTCGACCTGACGGATCACCTGCGATTCGACACCGAGATTCTCGGTGCCGAATGGGATGCCGGCGCCAGCCTCTGGCGGTTCTCGCTGAGTGACGGCTCCCGGCTGACCTCCCGATTCTTCGTGCCGGCCTGGGGGCAGCTGAACCGCCCGATGATCCCCGCGGTTCGCGGCCTGGCGGATTTCAACGGAGACTATTTCCACTCCGCCGAGTGGCGGCACGACGTGGACCTGACCGGCAAGCGGGTGGCCAGCATCGGAAACGCCGCCAGCGCCGTGCAGTATGTGCCGCTCATTGCGCCGAAGGTCGATCACCTGACGGTATTCCAGCGAAGCGCGAACTGGATCATGCCGCGCAACCAGATCGTCTTCTCGACGGAGCAACTCGATACCTACGAACGCGAGCCCCATCTCTTCGAAGAAAGCCGGAAATCGCTGCACGCTTTCCGCGAGTCCGGGTTCGAGCGGACACGGATGGGGTCCAGCGCGCAGCAGGAAGGCAAGAGTCTCGCGCTGGCGCATCTGCATCGCCAGGTGCCCGACCCGGTACTGCGCGAGAAGCTGACGCCGGACTATGAATACGCGTGCAAACGGATTCTGCGATCGGACGACTACTATCCGGCGCTCATGCGCGACAACGTCGCGCTGGAGACGGCGGGCGTGGAATCGTTCGTCGACGAAGGTATCGTGACCCGGGACGGTCGTCTGCTTCCGTTCGACGTCGTGGTGTTCGGAACCGGATTCGAGAGTCAGGCTTTCCAGGGCAGCCTGCAGGTGCGTGGAACGGACCGCACGCTGGCCCAGGAATGGCAAGACGGCCCGGAAGCCTATCTCGGCATGACCGTGCCCGGCTTTCCGAACATGTTCATGTTGTACGGGCCGAATACGAACCTGAACCACAACTCCATCGTGTCGATGCTCGAAATCCAGCAGAACTACATCATCGACGCGATCGGCGGCATGGCTTCGGCTGGCGTGAAGGCCGTCGACGTCGATCGGGCCGTGTTCGAAGAATACAACGGCAAGCTGCAGGCAGCGATGGCCGGCTCGGCGTTTTCGGCGGGCTGCTCGAGCTGGTACAAGAACGCGCAAGGCAAGGTGATCAACAACTGGCCGGGCACGGTGGACGAATACCGCGCCGTGACGCAATGGGATCGAAGCGCGTTCGCTGCGATCTGAGCGGGGACGCACATGACATCCGTGCACTGGTTGCCGCTGACCGAGGTGGCTGACGATGCTCGGGACGCCGTACGGGCGTTCCGCGAACTGGGCGGGCGACACTACGGCAGCTTTTCCGTCGACCAGTCGCGCGTGAACTTCGTGCGGGCCTGCGAACTGAACGGCCTCACGGGTGACGCGGCCGTTGTCCATGAGGACATCGACGTTCCCGTCGCGGGCGGCCGCACTCGCGTGCGGCTCTATCGTCCGCCCGCCGGGGCGCGTGCCGACGGTGCCCCGCTGGTCGTCTTCATTCACGGCGGCGGGTGGGTGATCGGCAGCGTGGACACGCATGACGGCATCTGTCGTCATCTCGCACGGCATGGCGGGTGTGCCGTCGCTTCGGTGGAGTACCGGCTAGCGCCGGAGCACCGTTGGCCGGTTCCGCTCGACGATTGCGAGCAGGCATTGGACTACCTGGCGGACAACGCCTCCGCGCTCGCCATCGATGCGTCTCGGGTGATCCTGGCGGGCGACAGCGCCGGCGGCAATATGGCGACCCTCATCGCCAATGCGGCACCGGCGGCGGGACCCGCGATCGTCGGGCAGATCCTGTTCTATCCCGTGACGGACCTGACGGCGTCGCTTCCGTCATACCAGCGCATTCAAGGCGGATTTCCGCTGGTCGCCGAGTCGATGCGCTGGTTCCGGGAACACTACGTGCCGGCCGGCACGCCGTTTGATCTTCCACGCCTGTCCCCGCTGCTGCATGCGGAAGGCCGGCGGCAGCCGCCGATGTTCATTGCCACGGTGGGGCTGGATCCGCTGTGTGACGAAGGCATAGCCTACGCGTCATGCGCGGCCCGCGCGGGGAGCACGGTCGAGCATCACCATCTGCCCGGGCATCATCACGGCATCATCACCGCCGCCCGTACTATCCCGGCAGCAACCTGCCTGCTGGATCGCGCCGCTTCATTTGTCCGGCGGCTTGCCGAAACAGAAGGTTTCAACGTTTGACGCATAGGCCGTCTTGCGGGCCGACGCGGGCCACCTTCGCGATCGGCCGTGTAATGGAAACTCCTGATTCAAATTGCCTCTCGACTGCATAGACTGGGAACCGTTGAACTTGGTCAATTGATCATGTTCGAGGTGGCCGGTCAAACCGGGGCATGCACGTCAATGACGCGTGCATGTCCGCTCGGGTGCACGGGGGTTGTCTCATGCTGGTTTGAAGCGTTGTCGCTGGCACGCACGTGCGAGCGTCCTTTTCCTTCGTAGTCACATGACCAAGTCTAGTGATCTAGTCGTGCGGCGTTACGGATATTGTCAATAACGGGTCATCGGAGGGATCTCATGACTAGGAATCAAGCAGATTCGGGTTTGCCTGAGCACGTAGAGGTACTAATCATCGGGGCGGGGATCTCGGGGATCGATGCCGCCTGTCATCTTCGCATGAACTTGCCGGACCGCTCGTTCGCGATCCTGGAAGCCATGGATGGATTCGGCGGTACGTGGTGGACCCATCGCTACCCCGGCGCGCGTTCCGACAGCGACCTGTACACGTATGCATTCGGATTCCGACCGTGGCAGGGCCGCTCGATCGCCACGGCGGAGGAGATCCACAGCTATCTGGGCGACGTCATCAAGGAATATGACCTCGGTTCGAAGATCCACTACGGGCATCGTGTTCAAACGGTGAGCTGGTCGAGCGAGCACAAGCGCTGGACGGTCGAGGTGTCGCGCAAGGATACGGGCGAACACTTCTCGATCACCACCGACTTCCTGTGGCTGGGGGCGGGGTACTACGACCATCGCAAGGGCTTTACGCCGAAGTGGAACGGGTTCGATCGCTACAAGGGAACGGTCGTTCATCCGCAGCACTGGCCGGACGACCTCGACTATGCCGGCAAGCGGGTGGTCGTGATCGGCTCGGGCGCGACCGCCGCGACGCTGATTCCGGCGATGGCCGGCACCGCGGCGCATGTGACGATGCTCCAACGTTCGCCGACGTTCTTCACGGCGGTTCCCTGGACCCACCAGCTGGACACGACGCTTCGCGAACTGAGCCTCCCGGAAGAATGGCGCTCCGAGATTCTGCGGCGGGCGCACCTGAAGCAGACGTTCGACCTGATCAACCTGTCGGCCGCGAACCCGGACGCCGTTCGCGACTGGCTGATCAACGAGACCCGCCAGCAGCTGCCGGAAGGGTTCGACGTCGACAAGCACTTCAACCCCAGCTATCGCCCGTGGCAGCAGCGCGTGGCGGCGGTGCCGGAGGGCGACCTCTTCACGGCCATCCGGGACGGCAAAGCGTCCGTCGTGACGGACACCATCGAATCGTTCGACGAAAGCGGCATCGTGTTGGCGTCGGGAGAGCATCTCCAGGCGGACATCGTCGTGACGGCGACGGGCTTCGACATGAGCGCTTTCGGCCAGATCGCGTTCCACGTCGACGGCGAACCGGTCGACATGACCAAGCGGGTCTCGTATCGGGGAATGATGATCGAGGGTATCCCGAACATGGCGTTCATCTACGGCTACTACCGGTCGAGCTGGACGCTGCGCGCCGATCTCGTCTGCGAATTCACCTGCCGCGTCCTGGCGCATATGGACAAGGTGGGCGCGAAGACGGTGGAGCCGTGCCTGCGCGCCGAAGACGCCGACATGCAGCGGCTGCCCTGGACCGACCCGAACAACTTCAATGCCGGATACGTGATGCGCTCGCAACACCAGATGCACCTGCGCGGCGATCGCATGCCGTGGCAGCACCACTTCGAGTACGAGGAGGAGCGCCAGACCATTCCGGAATTGAGCCCGGATGCCGAAGTCCTCGTGTATCGCTGATCTCCGAGCAACGTTCGAACAAAGGTGAAGTTATGGCACTCGATTTGCACCTCGCTGGTTTTCTCGAATCCCTCGCCGGGTCCGGCGCGAAACCGCTGCCACAGTCGACCCCGGAAGAGGCGCGCGGATTGATGCAGCATCTGGCTCGCGCCGTTCGCGCACCGGAGGCCGTGGTCGACGTTCACGGCGTGGAAGACCTGACCGTTCCCGGCGCGGCCGGATCGCTGCGGGCGCGGCTGTATCGTCCGACGCAGGAGCGCGATCTGCCGACGGTCGTCTATCTCCATGGCGGCGGGTTCGTCATCGGCGACCTGGATACGCACGACAACATTTGCCGGGAGCTGGCGCGCGGCGCGAACGCGGTCGTCGTCTCGGTGGACTACCGGCTGGCGCCCGAGCATCCGTATCCGGCCGCGGCGGACGATGCGATTGCCGCGACTAGATGGGTGATCGCGAACGCGGGTGAGCTGGGCGGAAGCGACGTCGTGGCGGTGGCCGGCGATAGCGCCGGCGGCAATCTTGCGGCGGTCGTGACCCAGCAACTGCATGCCGACGGCATTTCGCTGGCCGCCCAGTTCCTGATCTACCCGGCGGTAGCGCAGGATCGCTCCGGCTTTCCGTCCTTCAAGGAAAACGGCGAAGGCTACTTTCTCGACCTCGAGACGATTGCCTGGTTCGAGCGACATTACGTGCTCGACGGTACCGACAGGGAGGAGCCGCGGCTGGCGCCGATCCGCGCGAAGGACCTCGCCGGGTTGCCGCCTGCCGTCATCCTGACCGCCGAATTCGATCCGCTGCGCGACGAGGGCGAGGCCTACGGTCGCTTGCTCCACGCGAGCGGCGTCAAGGTCGACACGATACGGTGCGACGGCATGATTCACGGGTTCTTCGACATGGGGGCGATCTCCCCGGGCGCCCAGGCGTGGATCGAGAAGGGCATCGCGAGTTTTCGAAAGGTACTCGGCGGCGCGCGGCACCATTGATACGTTGGCGGAAGCGACCTGATTTCGCTTTTCGCCATTTCGTGGCCGCACGCGGTTCGATGGATGACCGCCAACGCTGCCGATGCGGTCACGCAGTGCTGATGCATGACGGAATGAAGCCGATCGCGCGACGGCTCGCTGAGGCCGCGGCGTGAGTGGCGGAATCGATGCATCAGGTAGTTGCTTGCGAAGCGTTCAAGCATCTATCGAGGACACAGACCCGTGAAGAACTCATTCGATTATCTTGTTGTAGGCGGCGGCTCGGCAGGCAGCGTGCTGGCGTCGCGTTTGACCGAAGATCCCGATGTGACGCTGTGCCTCTTCGAAGCCGGCGGCACGGGCGACGGATGGCCGGTCAACGTTCCGGCCGCGCTGGTGCTGATGATCCCGTCCCGGCTGAACAACTGGGCGTTCGAGACGGTGCCGCAGAAGGGGCTGCAGGGGCGGCGCGGCTACCAGCCGCGCGGCAAGGCGTTGGGCGGATCGTCGGCGATCAATGCGATGGTGTACACGCGCGGCCATCATGCCGACTACGACGACTGGGCCGCGCTCGGCAACGAAGGCTGGGGCTGGAACGACGTCTTCCCGTATTTCAAGCGAAGCGAGCATAACGAGCGGCTGGGCAATGAATGGCACGGGCGCGGCGGCCCGCTGTGGGTCAGCGACCTGAGGACCGACAATCCATTCCAGGCGCGTTGGCTGGACGCCGCACGCGAGTGCGGCCTGCCCGTCACCGACGACTTCAACGGGGCGGAGCAGGAAGGCGTCGGCATTTACCAGGTGACCCAGAAGAACGGCGAGCGCTGGAGTGCGGCACGTGCGTATCTTTTTCCGCACATGCAGACGCGCGGCAACCTGACGGTGGAGACGGGCGCGCAGGTCAGGCGCATCGTGTTCGACGGCAAGCGGGCCGTTGGCGTCGAAGTCACGCGTGGGGGGAATGTCGAGACGGTCTGGGCGAAGAAGGAGGTGATCCTTTCCGCCGGCGCGTTTCAATCGCCTCAGTTGCTGATGTTGTCCGGCGTCGGGCCGAAGGACGAACTCGCTCGTCACGGGATCCAGGTCATCGCCGATCTCCCGGGTGTGGGAGAGAACCTGCAGGATCACCCGGACTTCGTTCTCAGCTACAAGACGAACAGCCTGGATGCGCTCGGCGTATCGGTACGCGGCGCGATCAAGACGCTGGGCGACATCCGGCAATACCGGAACTCGCGAACCGGTACCCTGACCACCAACTTTGCCGAAGGCGGCGCATTCCTGAAGACGCGCCCCGATCTGGAACGACCGGACGTCCAGATGCACTTCGTCGTCGGTCCCGTCAGCGATCACGGAAGGAAGGTGCGGCTCGGCCACGGTCTTTCCTGTCACGTGTGCCTGCTGAGGCCGAAAAGCCGTGGGTCGGTCAAGCTGCGAAGCGCCGATCCGCTGGACGCGCCGTTGATCGACCCGGCCTTCCTCGAACACGATGATGATCTCGAGGTCCTGGTCGAGGGCTACAAGCTGACCCGGCGGTTGATGGCGGCACCGGCGATGGCCCGGTTCGTGACGGAGGACCTGTTCGCGTCCCGGTCGCGATCGGACGACGACATTCGTGCGTTGCTGCGCGAGCGCACCGACACTGTGTACCACCCGGTCGGAACGTGTCGCATGGGGAACGACGCGCTCGCCGTCGTCGATTCCCAGTTGCGCGTACGGGGTACGGAAGGCTTGCGTGTGGTGGACGCATCGATCATGCCGACGCTCGTGGGCGCAAACACGAACGCGCCGACGATCATGATCGGTGAGAAAGCCTCGGACCTGATTCGGAGGATCTCCCGATTCCCGTCCGCGATGCCGGAAACCGCGGTTTGAGTGGCCCGCTCTCGTGCCGGCATTCGTCGGCACGAAGGCCTCGATCGGGCATGGGCGTCGCGAGCACGATGTGTGCAGCGACGTCCGCAGTCTGAAGGCATGGGCTCGCCGCCCGGTTGAAGGCAGACTGGACGCTGCCCGGACATCGCGCGCCGGCCTGTGTGCGTCGACAACCGGAGAAAGACCGGTGCCCGCTTCGCGGCGATGAGCCTCAGCAACCAACGAACCCGTCAACCGATCGGCCTTGCTCGGCGTCCGGCCCGCTCTGGGCCGGGGCGGGAAATGTTCTTCACGCATCTCTATTCCGATGGCTTCGGTGTGCATCATGCCGAACGCCGTCTTCCATTCGACGAGCGATGCCCGTGAACGGGGAACCTCTGCGGCGCCTGAACGCTGTCCGGAAGGTGTCCGCGTGCGCGAAAGGCAACGACTCGGAAATTCGAACATGCACTCGCTCATACTCATCGCGGATGACGCGCCGGAAATGGCGTCGACGCTCGATACCTGCCTGACTCGCAACGGGTTTCGAACATTCCAGACCAACACCGTCCAGGCCGTGCTGGCCACGCAACTGAACCTGAAGCCGGATCTGGTCATTCTCGACATCCGTGAACTGCATGCGGATGCCCTGGACATGCTCGCCAGGCTTCGACGACAGAGCGATACCCCCATCGTCGTCATGTCGGCGTGTGATCTGGACAGGGAGCGGCTGCGCGCACTGCACGCCGGCGCCGACGACTACATCGTCAGGCCCTTCAACCCGGATGTGGTCGTCGCGCGATTGCTCGCGATGCTGCGCCGCTCCGGTGCGCTCGCGCCTGAACGTCGTCTCCGCGTGGGGGCGCTCGAAGTCGATACGGACAGCTATATGGCGTGCGTGAGAACGCCATCAGGCGAAACGCCGGTTCCCGTGACACTCGTCGAATTCCGCCTGCTGGCGCACATGGCCAGGCTGCCGAATCGTGCATTTACGCGCGTCGAATTGCTCGATGCGTGCATGGCGGACATCAGCGCATCCACACGCACCGTCGACAGCCACATGAGCCGGCTGCGGAGAAAGCTGGCGGCCGCAGGGGTGTCGGGCATCCTGGAAAGCGTGCACGGCGTCGGCTATCGTCTTCGAAAATCCGGTTGACGGGGGAGGGCGTCGCTCGTGACCGGAAACCGCGGTTCGTTGAGCCTGCATTGGCGCTGACGTGCATGCAGCGGAGATGGGTGCAGCACCACCGGTAGATCACCGGTAGATCACCGGTAGATCACCGGTAGATCACCGGTAGAGCGTCGGGCCCGAGCCGGTGCGGCGGCTGCGCCGATCACTGACCGTAACCACCAGGCTTCGACGCGGCGAGCCGCGATTCACGATCGCGGCTCGCCGTGCGCATCAGACATCCGAAAGTTACTGCGTGACGACCCCGTCGCGAGAAAAGATCAGCCACTTGTCGCCGGCGGCGGGGAGCGCCGCGGTGTACGTCGTCCCGGTCTGGGTGTGCAGGCGCTGGAACGTCTTTCCATCATCGGTACTTTGCGCCTGCAGCCCGTCGACCCCTACCGCCAATACCGTGGAGCCTCGGGACGCAAGCGCGGTAATGGAATTCCTGGTGTCGAGCGTCGCGCGTGTCCAGGTATGGCCGTTGTCCTCGCTTCGCATCAACGTGCCGCGCAGCCCGCCGACCAGCAGTACGCCGTTGGGCAGCGCCACGCCGCACCAGAACGAGCCCTTGTAACCGGTCTCCACGCTTTCCCACGTGTTGCCCTTGTCCCTCGAAATCAGGAGTTGCCCCTTCTCGGCCGTGGCAAAGATCTCGCCATTGCCGTTCGAAAAGAGGCCGAACAGGTTCAGGTCCGACTTCTTGCCGTTCGGGAGAACGGCTTCTCTTTTGGTCCAGGTCTTGCCGCCGTCGTCGGTGACGAGGATGAGCGACCAGAGTCCGACGGCCACGCCGTGATCGGCATCGATGAAGTGCACGCCGAACAGCGGGCGATCCTCGTTCGTCGCGAGTCGTTGAACCTCCCACGTCTCGCCGCCGTCGGTCGTCTTCAGGATCGCGCCCCAGTGGCCGACTGCCCACCCTGTCCTGGCGTCGATGAAACTGACGGACGTCAGCGTCGAACTCACGGGCACGGACTTGGCCTGGCGGTACGTCGCACCGCGGTTGTCGGACAGCAGGACGATGCCGTTCGCGCCGACACTCACGACCCGCTGGCCGGCCCAGGTGGCGTCCAGCACGGCCGACTGGGTCGCGATGCTGGACTGGACGGCCGGAACGGGCCGGAGTTCCGATGCGGATACCGAGCCTGGCGTGCTGCCCAGCAGCGCGCCAACGACGACGGCACCGGCCGACAGGGAGAGAACCTTGCGATACAGGGTCATGGAATCCTCTTTTTCTTCAATGGGCGAGCAGGCCGGGGGCACGGGCGGGCTTGCGCCGCGGGAAGATGCGCTCGAGCCAGACGGCGAAGGCGGGCAGGACCGTCATCGCCATGACCATGTTGACGATGAACATGAACGCCAGCAGCTTGCCCATGTCGGCCTGGAACTTGAGCTCGGAGAACGACCAGGTGGCGACGCCGATCGCGAGCGTGATCGCCGTAAAGATGGTGGCCGTCCCGATCTCGAGGATCGATTGTTCGAGCGCCTTGACGATGCCGACGCCGTTGGCGAGATGCAGCTGCAGCCGGTTGTAGATATAGAACGCATAGTCCACGCCGATGCCCACCGCCAGCACCATCACGGGCAACGTGGCGACGGTCAGGCCGATCTGCAGTTCCTTCATGAACCAATACCCGATGAACGTGCCGATCGTCAGGGGCAGGCAGCAGGCGAGGACCGCGCGCAGGTCGCGGTACGTGACGAGAACGAGCAGGACGATGGTCGTATAGACGTAAAGCATCATCGGCAATTCGCTGCGCTCGATTTCGTCGTTGACCGCGGCCAGCACGCCGGCGTTGCCGGACGCGAGCCGGATCTTCACGCCCGGCAGCTTGTTCGTATCGCGGAAATGCTTCGCGGCATTGATCACCTGGGTGATCGTGGTCGCCTTGTGGTCGGCCAGATAGATGTTCACCGCGGTCATGCTGCAGTCCTTGCGCATGACGCCGGGCGTGCGGGCCACCTCGCCGGCCAGCGACGAGTAATTGTCGGGGGCGATGGGAATCGCCGACATCTTCGGATTGCCTTCGTTGTATCCCTCGTTGTACTGCCGCAGCAACGACGAGAACGAAACGACCGACAACACGCCGGGGACGGCACGCATCGACCAGACGAAGCGATCCTGGTAGGCGCCGACCTCCACGTTGTTGCAGGACTGGGGCGGCGCTTCGAAGACGATGGAAATCCAGTCCAGGCCGACGTCGTAGCTCGACGCAATCGACACCGAATCCTTGTTGAACCGGGCATCGGCACGCAGCTCGGGCGCGCCGGCCTGCAGCGTGCCGACCACGCGGTCCCGACTTTCCCAGGCCGCCACGGCGAAAACCACGACGGCGGCCAGCAGGACGATCGCCGCATTGCGCGGAATGGCGACTTTCGCGAGCACGCGGAGCACGCGGCCACGACGAACGGCATGCCCTTCCGCATTCTTTGCATAATTGCCGTCGACCTTGAGCAACGACGCGGCCAGCGGAAGCATCACCAGGTTCGTGACGATCTTGTACGCCACGCCGAGCGAAGCGGTGATCGCGAGCTCGCGCACCATCGGGATCGGAATCAGGATCAGCGTGACGAAGGACACGAAAGCGGTCACCAGCGCGAGCGTGCCGGGAATCAGCAGCCCGCTGAAGCTGGATCGGGCGGCTTGCTCCACGGACTTCCCGTGGGAGATCTCACGCACGATGAAATTGATCTGCTGCACGCCGTGCGACACGCCGATCGCGAACACCAGGAACGGAACCAGTACGCCCAACGGGTCGAGCCCGTAGCCGAGCAGATGCAGCGTGCCGAACTGCCAGACGAGCGAGACGAGCGAGCAGGTCAGCGGCAGGATCGTCAGGCGAACGGAGCGGCAGTACCAGTAGACGGCCAACGCGGTCAGGAGCAGCGCGATCGCGCAGAACTTCAGGACGGACGACGCGCCGTTTGCAATATCGCCAATCTGCTTCGCGAAACCGATGATCTGGATTTCGTAGTTCGAATCCTCGAACTTGGCGCGCAATTGCGATTCGAGCGCCTTGTCGAATGCCACATAGTCGACTCGCTCACCCTTCGCATCCAGCTCGTTGAGATCGGCGGTGACCATTGCGCTGCTCTGGTCGCGCGACACGAGGCTGCCGACGAAGCCGCCCTGGGCGGTCGAGCGCGAAATGGCGCCGACCGTGTTGCCGTCGAGCTGATCGGGCGTCACGGTGCCGGGAATGAGCGGATCCGCGCGGAACCCGTCTTCGGTGATCTCGTTGACGAATGAATTCGGCGTCCAGAGGGATTGAACGCTGCTGCGAGACACGTTCGGCAGGAAGGTGACCGCCTGGGTGACTTCATACAGGCGCTTCAACGCAGCCGGCGTCCAGATGCTGCCCTTGCGGGCCTTGACGACGACGATCAGGCGGTTGGCGCCGAGCAGGTCACCGCGATACTCGTTGAACGTCTGCGTGTATTCGTGGCCCAGCGGAAGCTGCTTCTCGAACCCGGCATCCATGCGCAGCTTGACGGCGAAGCAGGCCATGACGACCGTGAAGAGAACGAGAAGTCCCAGCACGAGACGCCTGTGACCGAACAGCGTATTTTCCAGCGAATGAAGCATTCCAAGCAGCTTGCCGGGTCGGGCTGCGTCGGAAACAGGCGGTTGATTCATATTGACCTCAGAAATTTCGAGAAGCGACGATTGCCACGAAGTCCCTGTCACGTAGCGGGTTGGCCAGCGGGTTGGTCGGGCCCATGAAGCGGGTGTAGTTCAAGCCGACCTGCCAGTTCGCCGGGTTCTGTATGAAGTTCACATACAGGTTCATGGCCGTCACGCCGCGCATGAACTGGGCATTCACGTTCGGCGTATTGCCGAAGAGGCCGTATCGGACGAATATCCCCGGATTGACCTGCCACCCGGGAATGAGGGTGCCGTCGTAAACCCAGTTGAAATCGACGTCGATTCCGCCGGAGTACTTCGTTCCCTGGGCACTACCCGGCGTGTTGAGTGCGCCGGTCGCGAACAAGTCGTTGAATTCGTTCCCCCACAGAAGCGCGCCAGGCGAAATCGGCGACCCGCCGTAGCTCTTGTGAAGCCCCGGATACGCGATGATCACCGTCTCGGTCGTCAGCGTGGCGGTCTGGGCGCCGAGCAGCTTCAGGAACGCCGCGGAATTGCCCGGCTGGAGCGAGTAGAGGGTCGTCAGGTGCCACTGGAATCGCTTCTCGTCGACCCAGCAGTTCCCCCCTTGCGCGACGCAGCCACTGGCCGGATTCAGCGGAACGGCGTCTCGCGGACGGTACGAGAGTTCGGTGCCGATCGCCCAGTCGCCCACCGGGAAGTTGGCGCTGACACCGATCATGTGACGGTCTTCCGGAAACCGGAAGACCGTCCCGCCCGTCGAGCTCAGCGAGAGTTGCGGGAACTTGTCGTGGTACGCGATCGTGTAGAAACCGAGATTCAGGTCCGTTCCCGCCGGCTGGTAGCGAATGGAAAAACCATACTGCCCGCCGTTCTTCGGATGGATGGTCGAGGCGCCGTACGTGTTGTTGCCGGGCCCGACGATCTGGTTCGACCAATAGCTGCCAACCGGCGGCAGGTAGTTCTGGTTCCAGTTGCTCTGGTAGTACCCTTCGACGTTCACGCCGTGACCCACGCCGGATGCGACGCTCACGATCGGCGCGGGCAGGATGATCTCCTTGACCTGCGCGCCGGGCTGGGACGCGCGATTCACGTCGATCGCATTCGTCGCATTGACCCCGCCGGTTTCCCAGATGCTTTCGCCCCAGCTGACGACCTGGTTACCCACGCGGATGCGCGCAATCTGGTCGCCTACGTTGAACTGCTTGCTGACCCACAGGTCGAGCAGGCGCGGCTTGAAGCGGATGTTCTTCTCGGCATCGGACGGGAGGCCGCCGCTCAGATTGGGCGACGGGTTGTAGAACAGGTCCTGTCCGCTGGTTGCGCCTGTCGTTCGGGTACCGGAGTAGTCGTATTGCCAGGTGCCCCGCGCCATGAACGTGAGCCCTTGCGACGGCATCTTCAGGACCAGCTCGTGGTTGCCCTTGAGATAGCTCGTGAACGGATCTCCCTTGCCGTAGTTGATGTCGCCCTGATCGGAGAGGCCGCTCAACTGACCGAGCCGGCCGCCGCCTGTCTGCGCACCGGTGGCCACGTTGTAGGTCGGCGACACGAGATTGCTGCTCGGCGACGCCGTGCGAATGCCGACGCCCGCCGATATCGTCGAATCGAAGCTGCCTTCGACGTTGCCGATCGTGAACGTGAACGCGTGCGCGCTGCCGCACCCGACGGCGACAAGCGCCGCGATCGCCGCGCGCACGAGCACCACGCTGGAGCGGGGCTGTAATGAGGAGGTGGTAGCCATTTTGTCTCGGCCCCTGTCAACGCTCGCTCAACGCACGGAGATTGTCGGCGTTGTAGAAGCTCGGCTTGTAGTGTTGGTCCGCCGACGAGTCGACCGACCACTTCGCGTCCCGTCCGGCCGCGAGCATCGAACCGTCCACGAGGTACCGGCCGTCGACGAGGTTGTATTGAGCGAATGCGAGCGTGTCGCAGCTCCCCGTTTCGTACACCGGAATGATGTAGCCCTCGCGGACCTTCGAGATGTTGCCCTGCGCGTCGTAGTCCACCGCGCCGAGGTAGCTCCAGCTGTCTTCGTCGACGTAGAAGAGGCGCTTCGGAGCGGTATGGCGCATCCCCTGCTTGACCGTGGCTTCCACGACCCACACGCGATGGAGTTCGTAGCGACGCTTCGCCGGGTTCACGAAGTCGGGGCCGTACGCATCTTCAAATTTGTCCGAGAAGTCGTACATGCCCAGGTCGTTATAGGTGACGATCATTTCCTTCTTGCCGAGCAGCTTCCAGGAGAATCGGTCCGTCTGTCCGGAGAAGACCAGCGCTTCATCGATGTTGTACTGGTTGTCGAAGCCGATCTGGGGCGCATCGTACGCATACGACGGCATGCGACGGGTGCGGCGCTGCCCCGGGAAGTAGTAGAAGACTTCGGTCGGCTTGTCGGCATAGTTCGTAAAGATCGCGGCCTGGCCGGCAATGGCCGCTGGCGACTTGTATGCGTAGTAGGCGTTGCCTTCGATCTGGTTGACCTTCGCGAACGTCGTGCCGGCCTTGTCGCCCCACGGCTGGTAGATCCACGCGTCGGACACGTTCTTGATCCAGTCGGACGCGCCCTTGCGCGGGGAGGCGACGGTGATGATGTCGCGCATCTCGACGCCGGCGCCGCGGTAGTGTAGCTTCGCGTTCCACATCACTTCCGCGCCGGTCTTGGGCGCAGGGAACGGGTAGCCCGGCAGGCGGGCATCGGCGAGTTCCGATCCGTCAGCCGACATCTTGGCGAAGCCCGCGTTGTTCTTCGTGTTCTCCGCGACGAAATCGGGTACGCCGCACGTGCGCCGGGACGGATAGACCGGCATCGTGAAGCCCTTCAGGTTCTTCAGCAGTGCAATCTGGCCCGGGTTGAGCTTGTCCGCGTACTTGTCGACGTTGCCGGCGTCGATCGTATACAGCAGCTTGTCGGACTTGTATTTGAAGAAATCCGCGCGGCGCTTGCCGTAGCTCCAGCCCGCGCCGACGTTGCCCACGGGGGTCCAGGCGGGAATGCCGCTCGCGGTGCCGGCGACTTCGGCGCCCGACGGCGTATGAGAGGCATCCGTCCCTTCCGCGAGCGCACCGGTCAAGGACATCGCGACGGCGGAAGCGATGACGGACAATTTCGCTGCCGATCGGATGAGCGAAGCAGATTTCTTGAAAGAATGAGTCTTGACCACGGCTATCTCCTTGACCTTGACCAGCTGACGTGTGCCCGCCAAAGGGTTGTGCATAGGTGAAAACGGCTGAAGGTACCGATAGCCTCGCCAGTTTGTTAGCTATGCGAAATGAATTGGGGTGTGTTCGTGCTTTGTTTTACTGAATCACCGAACTCCCGGTCATCGCGATGACGTAGAAGTTCGTATCGACCGGCACCTGGTCGGGCGCCGGACGGTTTGTCGATGCATGCAGCTATTGGGCGCCCACCAGGGCCGGATGCGGCATGTTCGACCGGATCGGCTTCGTACGCGCCACTGTTGAACGGCTTCCGGTTTCCGGCTTATGCCGGGATCGACGAGAAGTATTCAGCCGGCTGCGCGTGCCATCCTGCCCAGCGCTTCTCCCAGTAGAGGTTGTGAATCTTCTCGGAGATCGGGCCGGGGGCGTTGCGGTTGCCGAGCGGTTGGTCGTCTACCGCGCTGACGGGCATGATCCCGCCTGCCGATGACGACGTGAATGCTTCGTCAGCCTCGCGCAGCTGGGTCGCGGTGTACTTGCCGATGTTCACCTTGATGCCGAGCTCGGCGGCGATGTCGAAGACGCTCTGGCGCGTGATGCCCAGCAGGCAGCCTTCAGCGGGGGTGTAGAGCTCCCCGTTCTTGACGAAAAAGACGTTCGCGCCGGCTGCTTCGGTGAGGTTGTCGTGTTCGTCGACGAGAACCGCCCAGTCCTTCTCCTGCGTCATGGCTTCGAAGAGCGCGAGCTTCATGTCCATCCAGTGGAAGTTCTTGGCCGTGGGATCGACCGCCTTCGCGGAAATGCGGTTGTACCGCTTGCTGATCAGGAGGTTCGAGCCACGCGTGCGGACCTCGTCGTCGGCCTGGAAGAAGAACGGCACGGCAAACGCGAACATCGCGTTCTTCATTGCGCTGCGGTCGCGGCGGTCGACGCTCAGCGGGCCGCGGGTGACGCACCACCAGACGTACGCGTCCTTCAGGCCGGCGTTGCGCACGAGATTGTGGAGAATTTCCCGGACCTGCTCACGATTGAACGGATTCTCGAGGAAGAACTTCGCAGACGACTCTTCCATGCGCGCAAGGTGATCGTCGAGCCGGAAGAAGTTGCCTCGCGAGACGGTGACGACGTCGTAGGCCGCGTCGGCATGCAGGAATCCTGCGTCGACGAGCGGGACGGTCGCTTCGGCGATGGGAACGTACTTGCCGTCACAGAAGGCGCTGCCATCTTCATAGCGGGGTTCATGCGGAGCGCGAGCATGCAGCGGATTCTCGTGCATGATCTGCTGGACTTGAATGATTGCCATGGTAGTTACCTTTCGCTCCCGAGGGAGAGTTGTCGTTCGATGTTGACGTCAAAAGCGACCGGGTCTCGGCGCGCTTCCTTGCGGATTGCTTGCTTCCTGGCTATCCGGCGTGAAGTCTGCCATATGACTTGATCAAATGACCGTGTAGTAGAAAGTATTGCTCGAAAAATTCCTTGTCGATGAAGGTTAACCCTCTGTGATGCGTGTCGCGATACGCGAGCGGCGAGCAGGCTCGTGCTTGCCGGCCGGTGATCGTCGAACGTCCATTCCGGCAGACCAAACCGATCCGCCTGAGCAAAGAGGTTTCGGCGTGTTGCGCGCATCCGGTCACACGCGCTGCAGGTCCTTTGCAGCAGCATGACCGTTCGTTCCATGAAGCGTCTTACTTTGGTATGCCGGTGGCAATACTGATTATTACCGAGTCATGTGACTTGGCCAAATGATCAAAAAAGACGTTAGTATGGATCTTCCCGGGCGATCCAGAAGGCTGAAGCTTCGCCCTCGATACCAAATGACATGGAGCGAGCAGATGCCGACTTTCGAAGCAGACCATCTCCGCAAGGCGTTCATAGGCGGCCGTTGGGTGGAGCCGGTGAACGGTGGCGTGGAGCACGACATCATCGATCCGGCGACGGGCGAAGTCTCCGGTGTGTTGCTGTTCTCTGACGAAGCCGATGTGAACCTGGCCGCGGAGGCGGCGCGCGACGCCTTCGCAGCATTCTCGAACACGCCCCTCGTCGAGCGGCTCAAGCTGCTCGAGCGCGTGATTGGTGCATACACCGAGCGGTTGCAGGACATGGCGGACGCCATCACGCTCGAGATGGGCGCACCGATGGACGCTATCTCTCGCCCGCTTCAGGCAGCGCTGGGGCTCTGGCACCTCCATACGACGCTGGAAGTTGCGAAGCAGTATCCGTTCGAACGTATCCAGGGCACGTCGCGGATCGTCAAGGAGCCGGTGGGGGTGTGCGGGTTGATCACGCCGTGGAACTGGCCGATGAACCAGGTCATGTGCAAGGTGGCGCCCGCGCTGGTGGCGGGGTGCACGATCGTGTTGAAGCCCAGTCAGAATGCGCCGTACTCGGCGATTGTTCTCGCCGAGATCCTCGAGCAGGCCGGCGTTCCTCCCGGCGTATTCAATCTCGTGCAGGGCGCCGGGCAGCGCCTGGGCAGGGCCATTGCGTCCAGCCCGCTCTTCGACATGGTGTCGCTGACGGGTTCGACGAGCGCCGGCGTGGAGGTCGCTCAGGCCGCTGCGACCACGATCAAGCGGGTGACGCTGGAGCTGGGCGGAAAGTCGGCGAACATCATTCTGGACAGCGAAAACTTTCAGCAGGGTGTCACGCATGGCGTGCTCCAGATGATGGCCAACTCCGGCCAGACATGCACCGCGCCCTCGCGCATGCTGGTGCCGGCGCATCGGCTCGAGGAGGCGGAGCAGGTTGCAGTCGCGGCGTGCGCGCAGGTCGTCGTCGGCGATCCGCACGATCCCGGTACGACCATGGGGCCGATGGCGAACCAGCGCCAGCATAGAAAGGTGCAGGAGATGATCCAGACGGGCATCGACGAGGGCGCGGTGCTCCTGTCGGGTGGGCTCGGCAATCCCGCCGGGCTTGAACGAGGCTACTACGTCAAGCCGACGGTCTTCAGCCGCGTGAACAATCGCATGACGATTGCAACCGAGGAGATTTTCGGCCCCGTCCTGGTGATCATCCCGTATCAGGACGAATCGGACGCTGTCGCCATTGCCAACGACTCGCCGTACGGATTGTCCGGCTATGTCCATGGCGACACGATCGAACACGCGGAGCGGGTCGCCAGAAAGTTGCGGACCGGGATGGTGCATTTGAACGGCGCGCCCGTCGACATCGCGGCGCCGTTTGGTGGATACAAGCAGTCCGGCAACGGGCGAGAGTGGGGCTACGCCGGCATCGAGGAATTCCTGGAGACGAAGTCGCTGTTCGGCGCGGTGCCGGGCGCCGTCAACTAGCGGGAATCGACGACGGGTGCCCGGCGGTATGCGGACGTCCGTCTACGGAAACGGAAAGGTGGCAGGAGCGAAGCCTGCCATGAAGCATCGTGCGGATGGGCTTGGTCGGGTTGCCGGCGATCGCGCAATGGCACGCCGCGTCGACGCTCAAGCCTGCACCGTCGAGCTCGAGAGAGAGGTGGCAAACGCCTCCAACGCTGAACTTGCACTATCCAGGTTCGCCCTGAGCTCGCGGATATTCGTGTCGCCTTGCCAACTGTTCAGCAATCCATCGATCAGGATGATGCTCATTCTGGCGACGGATTCAATCGCGTCACGGTTGACTTGTGGCGCGCACTTGCCGAGGTAAGCGATCGTTCGCTCGATGGTCTCGACATAAGTTTTCAACGCGAAATCGGGGCGATGACGCTCTGCCCACTGGATCAGTTCAGACTGTGCCCGGGCGTACGACGGATGCTGCACGAGCCATTCGGCATTCTTGCGCAGCTGCCATCCGGCGAGTTCGCCGAAAGAATGAAATTCCCTGTCAGCGAGAGCATTCGCCGCGAGCAGGTCGAACAGGGATTCGTAAACCGCGTCGAACAGATCGTCCTTGGTATGGAATACATAATGCAGCGACGCCAGAGGGCAGCTTGCGGCTTCGGCGATTCGCCGCGTGGTGGCTCCAGCGACGCCGTGCGCGGCGATGACTTCAACGGCAGCGTCAACAAAATCTTGTCGCCGCAACGCAGCGCGAACTCTTGTCATTGGTAAACTCCGGTACCCGAAAAAATCCTCTTCCGTTCACGTCATACACCGGTGTAGTGTTTATCCGTGATACATGGTCAAGTGACCATAACGCCGGTGAATTATGTCGGCTTCTTGAAAGTTTGTCCATGAATGGGGCAGGCCGCGGGTGCCCTGAATGTTCGGTTCGCTTGTTTCAGCTGATTCCGGAAAATATGATCGTGTGACTTGATCATTTGATCGGTCAACGTTAAGCAGACGAAGAGGCGCTGTCGATGGAGGTAAACCCGTGAGCGCGAGCACTGCAGCGTAAGACCGAGGGATGCCTGCCGGGAGCGTCGGGTTTTCAGGCGAATGGAAGCAGGGTGCTTGGCTGCAGCCGATGTGGATTCTCTGAGGTGGCGGTTTCACGTCGTACGTGTCGCGATCGAACGCGCATGACGGTTTCCGAGCGCACCTTCGAGCAGCGTGTGTACGTGGGGCGGCGCATGCGCGAAATGGCAAACGTCATGCGCCGCGCGCCGTGCGGCTATTCTGATGCGACGACGCTACCGCTGTGAGGGTGCCGGAGGGGGCCAGTGCCTCCGGGCAGGTGGCAGCTATTCAATGCTTCCGTACAGACTTGCGAGGAGTCTTGGCGGCAGGGCGAGCTTCCGACAGCGTTGCCGCGTAGGCGGCCAGCATCTTGCTGGCGTGGTCGACATCGGCAGCCAGACGTTTCGAATCTTCCTGGGCAAACCACGAGAAGAGCAATCCGTCGATCAGGACGATGGTCAACCGCGCGATGGCGTCCAGCGCCTTGGCATCTGCACGCGGCTCGGCGGCGGTCAGGTTGGCGCGGGCGCCTTCCTGGGAGATGCGAAGTGCGCCAATGGCCATGTCGGGCTGGTGCCGGAGCGCCCAGGTATACAACTCGGACTGGGTTTTAGCGTATGTCGGGTTGGCTTCGAACCAGGCCATCACGGAGCGCAGGTTGAACTCAGCCAGGTCCGACAGCGTGCCGTGCTCCGGAGGCTCGGGGCTATCCGAGCGGATCAGGTCGATCAGGGACTCGTAGACGGCGAACAACAGCTCGTCCTTTGAGTGAAACACGTAGTGCAGGGAAGCCAGTGGGCATCCTGCAGCCTCGGCGATGCGGCGGGTCGTGGCACCCTTCACACCGTGCTCTGCAATCACCGCGACAGTCGCCGCTACGAGGTCCTGGCGGCGGACTTCAGCCCGTACTCGCTGCATAGGCCAGCGCTCCGTTATATGTCTTCGTCCAAAGGCGCTACCCGTGCAGGGTAGTCGAATTCTCGGATATTAGCATGACGATGCGCGGCATTTCGCAAGCAACGGAAGGCATTGTCCTGCACGGATGTCGTGCTGTCACGGCGGTGTGAGAAGTGCCACTCGCAGGGACGTGCCGGGCATGGTGATGTTGCCGATGCGTCGCGATGCCGGACGGACATCACGACGGCGAGATGGCTCGGCGGCATGCTTCGTGAACCTGGAGGCGGGCTCGTCTGTCGCGCATCGGCCCGGCACATCGAGCGGTGCTCCGCCTGTCTAACGGAGCATGCATCCCTGCGTCGATGAGGCTATCCCGGAGATGCGCAGGTACGGCGACCGCCGTGCGCGCACGATGAAGCAGCCATGCGTGCGCTGGAAGGGGCGCCGCTGCGTTGGCTCGGACGGCGCCTTCATGACAAGGCTAATGGAAACTCCGTATTTCCAATGTTCTGTCGAAGCATAAGACTCGTGCCTGTAGGTTCGTGGTCATTTGATCAAGTCAACCGTATGAACCGCTGTCGTGACGCTGAGCATCATCTGGTGCGGCGAATTCCCCGCGCCGGGGCATGCGCGTCACCACCGCGCGCGTCAGCCGCCCTTCACGAAGGGCGAACACCCGGATCCGATTGGCATACGGCTTGCTTGATGGTCACATGACCAAGTCAATCGATTCGAGTGGTTGACTTGAACGAATGGCATTTCTCGGTAGTGTGGTCAACGACAACGATAGGGAATACGAATGAGCAATGTGATTGCCGTCTTGGGCCTGGGCGTGATGGGGTCCGCCATTGCCGCCACCTTGCTTGACCATGGTGCGGAAGTCGTCGTCTGGAACAGGAAGGCGGAAAAGGCGCAGCGTATGCGCGAACTGGGAGCCCGGGTTGCCGAGCGTGCCTCCGCCGCCTTTGACGAGGCGGACGTCATCGTCGTCGTGACGGCCACACCGGTTGACCTCGCGGCAGACTTCGAGGCGCTGGGCGAGCGTCTGAAAGGGAAAACGGTGATCAATCTGGCAACGGGGCGCCCGTCCGAGGTCCGTAAGCTGGATCAAATCGTGCGTGGCGCCGGCGCAAGATTCATCAGCGGAACAATCCAGTGCTTCCCGCCGGATATCGGCCGCGAGAGCGCCGTCATCCTTTTTGGTGGCGACGAGAAGATCTGGGGCGAAGTGGAGCCTCTGCTACGGAAGATTGCGCCGCAATCCACCTACGTCAGTGCGCGCTCCGACGTGCCGAACGTGCTCGACGCCGGGTTGACGGGCACCTTCGTTTTTGGTGCCGGCGCCGCCTTCCTGGAAGGGCTCAGATTCGTCGTGAACTCGGGCATTTCGATCGACGAGATTCGCGACCTGATCCCAACCTACATCGCCGGTCAGACCCACTTCATCGAAGGTCTGTTCGAATCCGTGTCGGCTGCCGACTATCAACCCCGAGGAGCAGACCTCGACATCTACGCACGAGCGACCGAACTGTTTCAACAGGCGCAGGAAGATATCGGGCAGCCGCCGCGAATTCTGACAGCGCTCCGCGAGCGAATCCTGTCAGCCATTGCAGAAGGCAGTGGAGACCGAGGGTACGCCGCACTCTTCAATCATTGACAATTTGTTGGAGGAATCATCATGTCGTTGCAGCGCCTTTCAAGTGGTAGCACTCCTGAAGATCTTGCTAATGCAGTCAGGCAGGATGGCGGAGCGATCGTCAAGAACTTTCTCGATGCCGATTTGCTTGCGCGAATCCAGCGCACGCTCTTTGACACGCTCGAGTCGGCTCCGAACGGAGTAGACGACTACTTCGCCGGTACACAGACGCGTCGCGTCTCGCGCCTCTTCGCGCGTACCGACTGGATGGCCGAGGTGGCGTTGCATCCGCTCTATCTGGGTGCGGCGCGCAGCATCCTGCAGACGCCGATCAAGATCTGGAGCGGCGAAAACCAGGTCGATGTCGCTCCCGATATTCAGGTGGGGGTGACGCAAGCCATCCAGATTCTGCCGGGGCAGGGCCTTCAGCCGTTGCATCGTGACGATTCCGTATGGCTCTGGCGGCACCCGAACTACGGGCGCGAGGCCCGGTTCCAGGTGATGGTGGCCGTATCGGACTTTACGGCGGAAAACGGCGCCACGCTCGTCATCCCGGGCAGCCACAAGTGGGATGACGAGCGCATGCCCAAGCAGGAGGAAGCCATTCCCGCGACCATGTCGGCCGGCGATGCGCTGTTCTTCATCGGCTCCACCTATCACGGGGGCGGGAAGAACACCAGCGATGCACCGCGCACGGGCCTGACCATGTCGTATGACCTGGCGATCCTCCGGCAGGAAGAAAACCAGTACCTGACGCTGCCCATCGAACGCGTGAAGCGCTATCCGGAGGAACTGCAGCGCCTGCTCGGCTGGACGTACGGCACGACTTTCGCCGGCTTCGTCGAGCGTAACGGTCAAATGTCGGACCCGAATGACCTGCTGAAAATGAAGGATTTCCTCGAGGTCGGGCATTTCGATTAACGGACGGGATGGGGGGGGGAATCCCGGCCCGGTCTTCACGCGGAGATCGGGCGATTCCATCACCTGAAGGCATCGTGGTCGGTCGACGGGATGCCTGGATCGGTGCAGCGCGAGCCATGCTGAAATTGCGATTTTTCGGTTGGATGCAGCAGTCTTCGAAACAGTGCCGGTATGAATGCGAGCAAGCGGGCGATTCGATGCCTCGTCGCGATCTCGTATTCGTGCAAACGACAAGGAGTCGATCGTGAGTGTCGAAATCAAGGGAATCCGAAAAATCGCGCTGCTTTATACCGGAGCCGTGGTCTGGACCCCAACCTACCTGCTCCCATTCAGCATCGAGGAATCGATGGCCCGGTTCGGGCTGTCCGAAAGCACCGCGGGTTGGCTCGCGTCTGCGGTGCTGCTCTGTCTTTCGCTTTCCATCATCGTTTTCGGTCGTCACACGGCGACGTTGAACAAGAGAACGGGCGCGCTCGCTGCGGCAGCGCTTGCCGTTCTGTCGACGTGTGCGATGTTTTCACATAATTTCTATGTATTCGTCGCCGCGAAGCTGGTTCTCGGCGCCGCGTTGGGCGTCAGCTGCGTGTGCGCGTATGGGGTGATTGCACACGTCAAGCACCCGGAGAAGGTCGCGGCGCAAGTCGCCGTTGCGATGGCCATCATATTTTCCTGTGCGATGTACGTCGTACCGATCTTGAATGTGAAGATGGGTCATATCGGGGTGGATGCCGTCCAGCTTGCCGTGGTCGTGGCGGCGCTGTTTTTCGGCGCGTTCATGCATCCTGCCGTCAACACAAGCGAGGAAGCGGTCGCGAAGGACGCCATCAAATCCAGTGACGTCCGAGGGATTCTGATCAGCGCATTCTTCATCTACGTCTCGCAGACGGCCCTGATGGGATTTGCCGCTGAGGTCGCTGCAACCCGGGGCGTCGAAGCGGAGCAACTCGGCATGCTGTTCATGCTCAATGCGGCCCTCCAGTTGCCGGTGGGGGTGGCGGTCAACTGGCTGGGCGATCGTGTTGGGCTGTTCAAGCCGATCGCCCTTGGACTCGCGCTGTTGATCGCATGCAGCCTGGGCATGTATTGCGTGGGCGGCAAGTGGGCGTTTCTCGTGTCGACGGCGCTCGTCAGTGCCGGCGCCACGCTGGTGGCTCCTTATATGGTGGCGGCACTTTCGCAAATGGATGCCAGCGGAAGAAGCACCGCGACCTGTGCGTCGGCAATCAATCTTGGCCTGACGGTAGGCCCCGCGATTGCCGGCACGGTGTTCAGCGTGGCTGGTTTGCGTGCGGTTGGCTGGCTCTCCGTCGGGTTGCTGGTGGTGCCGATCTTCCTGACCAGCGTGGCGATCCGGCAGTTCAAGGCAAAACATGCCGAAGCCGCTGTCGCCTGACGTGCGTGGTGAAGCGATCAACTGAGCGCGGCCGCACTGACCGCACCGGTACCAGGGCGGCGCCAGCATGCCTGACATGCCAGTGCGGAGCAGACATCGCTCGGAAGAGCCCGCTCGCGTCGACAGGCAGCGCAAAAAACTGCCGCGAACGTGGATGACGAATGCAGCGGCAGACAAATATCTCGACGATCATGGATTTCTTCATGGAACTCAAATTCTATCTTTATTGCCTGGCTGATCTCGCGTTGATCGTGACTTCGTTCATATGCGGCGTGAAGTACTTCCGGAAGCGCAACGGCCTCCTCGGATTCGAGTCGCTGGTCGTGACATTCTCTGCAACGAATTTAATGATCAATGCCTTTACCGGCAAGGCGGTATTTTTCAGTATCTCGCTTTTCTGCGACGCGTTTTCAAGAGGCTTCGGCGTGCCGATCATCATCGTTGCGGGCATGATGTCGGTTACGCATCGATATAAACCATCGGTTGTCGGCGACATGTTGTATGCGGTGGGTGCACTGGCCGGGACGGTCATTTTGTGGACCGCGGATTTCATGGTCGGACCCAAGCCGTATTTCTATCTGGTGATGTGGTCTTTGTTCTCGTTTTACCTCATTTACGTTGTCAAAAAACTGGCGAATGCCGGAGAGTATCGTAACGCTGCGGGTGTGGTCCTGACACTCGTATCCACGCAGATTATTGCAAGCGTCTACGACTTCTACCCTATCCCTGGCGACAGCGATCATATGATTTTCTATATATTTGCATTGCTTTCTTGGTCTTATATGTCAGTTTCGTTGTATTACGCCTATTGCGCGCTGGAGCGGGTGCAGGAAAAGGAAGGGAATCTGATTCGAGGCTATACCCTTGGCCGCCTGGAGCGAAATCCGCGGTAATTTATTTGTAAATTCGTACGAGAGAACGGATATGGCTACCTTGATCGTGAGTTATCCCGCTGCAGAGGGTATGGAATTTGATCGCGAGTACTATCTTGCAACCCACATCTCGCTCGTAAGGGCGGCGTGGGGCGAATGTGGCCTCCAGTCGGTGGAGGCGCTGTTTCCGGCCCCGGGCGCACAACCTTTTGCCTGCGTCACGCTGTTGCGTTTCAGCGATCAGGCTGGAATCGATGCCGCGCTGTCGTCGGCCAGAACAGCCGAGGTGGTCGGCGATGTGAGGAACTTCACCCAGGTCCAGCCGGCGATCTTCCGCGCCGGCGACTGATTGGCACGATGTGACGTTTTGCGCTGAGGTGCGTGCGCCCTGCACCGGGCGGCGTTCCGGCGCGTCGTCGCGCACTTAGTGGGCAAAAAGCGTGACGTTGCTGGAAGAGGGCGCAGCAGGCGGGACGGTCGACGGCAATTTGACCACGACGCGGTTCAGGCGTGAATCGCGTGTTGCCTGAAACCACGCCGATCGATTGCTCGCGCGGCCAATCACGGCTTTGACGCCGGGAGAATTCACCGGGCAATACGGCCTTCGGCCGTGGGCCGAAGGCTGATGGAACGTCCGGTATTAACGCTGCACCGTGTCCAGAATATCCAGGCGGCTCACTGCAACCGCCTTCTGCTTGATCGCGCCAAACGCCGCTTCGGTCGCCTCGAGCGTGCGCGCGATGTCTTCGTCGGTATGGCTCGCCGTGAAGAACATGTTGTGCCACGGGTGGAGATAGGCGCCATTCTTGATGACTTCCGAAGCCCACGCGCGGCCGCGCGACACGAGCTCGTCGTCACCCGCGAACAGCATCTGGGGCATGACGCTCGGCCCGGTCTGCTTGAGTTCGAAGCCATGCCGCTCGGCTTGCTCGGCGAGCCCGGCGCGCAGCTTGTCCGCCAAGCGCCTGGTGTGTTCGAGGTAGTCGGTTTCCCGTACCAGGCGCAGTGTTTCGATGGCCGCGGCCATCGGCACAGCCGAGAGCCAGTAGGAGCCCGTGACGAAAATCTTCGTCGCTGCCTCTCGTGCCTTGTCCGAGCCGAGCACCGCCGCGATCGCATAGCCGCCGCCGATGGCCTTGCCCCAGCAGCTGAGGTCAGGGTGCACGCCCCAGTCCGACCACGAACAATCGCGCGACAGGCGCAGCCCCGTGCGAACCTCGTCGACGACCAGAAGCGCTTCCTGCTCGTCCGCGAGGCGACGGCATTCCTTCGCGTACTCGATCGACGGGAAAAACTGATCGTAGAGCACTTCGTGGCGGAACGGCGTTGCATAGATGGCCGCTACGTCACCGTCGACGCTCTTGACAGCGGCATTGAGGCTCTCGATATCGTTGTACTCGAAGTAGACGACGTGGGCCCGATCCTCCTTGGTAATCCCCGTCGTATAGGGCACGTTCCAAGGGGACGCGCCATGGTACGTGCCGCGCGCAACGAGAATCTTCCGCTTCTCGCGATATGCTCGCGAGATCACCATCGCCATCGACGTGGCGTCCGAGCCGTTCTTGCAGAACATCGCCCAATCGGCGTGGCTGACCTGTTGGGTGAGCGCCTCGGCAAGCTGGACCATCACCTCGCTGGGGCCCGTTGCCGTATCGATCTTCTGCAACTGGCGGGCCGCGGCCTGCTCGATCCGTTCGTTGCCGTAGCCGAACAGGTTCGTGCCGTAGCCGCACACGTAGTCGATGTAATGGTTGCCGTCGACGTCCCACAGATGGGTACCTTTCGCTTTCGCAAAGTACAGCGGGAAATCTTCCGTCAGGTACTTGACGCTCTGGTGACCGTACATCCCGCCCGGGATGACCTTCTCGGCTCTTGCGAACCACTCGTTCTTCCTTGCCAGCCTGTCCATGCTCGACTCCTTGTGAAAAATTCGTTTCCGGAACGTCAGACCCGGTATCAAGTCTTTTGACTGAGTCATTTGACTATTCATTCGGAACCCGGGAATTTTGGGGAATGCTGCTTCGGAAATCGCACGTCTCGCCGTTGGATCGACGTGCCGTCCAGCCGCGCGTCGCGAATCCAGTTTTGCTGCGCCCCGCGCCTGGGCGTCTGTCGTCGCTTCATGTGAGTAGGTCAATTGACCAAGTCCAGTGTCCATAAATGTCGACCAGACTGAAATTGGCGTTTTCCACTAGGCCCGCACAGCAATGGATCGACGTCGCATTCGGCTCGCCACGTCGATGGGGGAGGAGGCGAGTTGAGCGGCGGCAGTTCGCCTGCGTGCGCTGCGCGGCGTCGACATCTGATCCGCACCATGGAAATCCCCGCTCAATCTTTGGAGCAGGGATGCGGGGCGATCAAGATGGGGATGCGGGATGGGGGCGACGGTGTATTTCCGCCAGAAGATTTCGCCGCGGGAGCTCGCGGTGCGTACGGGCATGTTCAAACGCACGGTGCGCGCATGGCAGTGGCAGACTGATCCACGCAGCCGGAAGCATCCGAAGCGCGCGGGCACGCGTGTCCTCGATGCGTGGCCTCACATGCTGTCGGGTCGGTTCAAGACCGAAAGCCACCGACCGACGCGCGAGCAATGCGCTACGCGGATCGCGTTCGACACGAGCCGCGCGCGAGGCAAGGCTGACGTATTCGATCTTCCAGAGGAAGCCTATTGGCTCGAGTCGTAGTGCTCGATATGGTAGAGCACCATGAATCCCGGACTAAGTACAAGAAGTAACCCGGCAACGAGTGAGATTGCGACGAATAAACGCTTCACCATGATCGCGCTCCTGAGTTGGTTGAGGTGAATTGGAAAGTCGATTCCTGGGGGACCATTCCCGGCATGGCGCGCAACCCCAGCATTGTTCTCAAGATCGCAACGCGATTCGTCAGGCCGATCTTCATGGGGTGTCTCGCTGGTAGTGATTCCGTCGTGGCCCGCGCATGTGCATGACGGCATCCGGGGAGGGGGGCGCCCCTCCCGGACTCATACAGGCGCCTGTTCGTGGCTCAGAGGCCGAGATGCGTCGCGATATCGTCGTAGTCGACTTGCCACAGGCCCGGCGTGCCGGCGGGATATTGCGAGCGGAAGCCGATGATTCGCTGAACGCGTTTCGACAGGCGTCGCACGGTGTCCATCTCGACGATGAACGGATACGCTTCCTCGGGAGTCAGGTAGGACGGCTGCATCGGAATCGTGAGCCCGCGTCGGCGCTCGTTCTTCGTCACGTTCGCGCCGCCACCGTGGATCACCTTTCCGCTGAACAGCAAGGCGTCGCCGGCATCCATCTCGGCGGCAATGGTCATGTCGGGCGTGCCCTTGCTGTCGAAGTAATCCTCGTCCCAGTTCTGGCTGCCCGGAATGATCCGGGTGGCACCGTTTTCCTCGGTGAAGCGCGTCAGCGCAATCATGAGGTTGGTGAATACCGTAGGCCCGTTGACGCCGAGCGCGCACAGGGGTGGAAAATTGCCGACGTCGCGATGCAGCATCTGTGCCGTGTTGCCCGGGCCGATGTCGATGACCTGCGCGGTCGAAAGCCACCAGTCGCCGGACTCCTCGCGGTACAGCACCTCGCCGAGTTCATGAAAGAGGTCGTCGTCCAGCACGTCTCCGAAAGTCTTGCTGTGCGTGACCATGTTCGTCAGGCGCTTCGTATAGGTGCCGTGGAATTCCTTGATCAGTTCGTTATCATGCGACGACCCCTCGCGAAGCCGCTCGAGCGGCGCATCGACCTCGCGGTTGATGTTCGCGACCTGCTCCTGGGTCAGATAGTTCTTGATCCGGACTCCACCATATTGATTCATGAGCGACACGATCTCGTGTGCGCCGGTCTGCTTGGAGACGGTGGGGAGCGCGTCATGAATGTTCTGAATGGTTGCGTTCATGTTTGCCTCAAAGTTGCTTGGACGGGTAAATCAGACACGGCGTCACGTTCTGATTCAGGTGGTGATCCAGACATCAAGTCGAATATCTGACTGAGTCATGTGACTACATATACCTTCGCCTTCTGCCATACGCTCCTTTCACGCCAGTTGACGGAGCGTGTACGTTATTCCCGACGTTGTCGCGACTGCTGGATGGTCCGATACATGTTTCCAGAGCCAGAGGCGACAGACATGGAGCCGTTCACCGAGGTTTCCGGTGAATGGCCATATTCGTGATGAATAAGGTCAAATGACCAAGTCGTATGATCGTGGAAGTTAACATGGCGTTTTTTGACGGTCGATCATGGTTAACCCGTCGCTTTCGAATGGTGTAGCCAAGGAAAGGAGAGCGGTCGTTCCGGCGTGGATACGAAGGTTTTGGTCACGCGGGGCGCGGTATGGCGAGACGTGGTTCAGGATCGAACGGCCACGCCGGCGACGACGATCCTTACGGTTTTGCGCGGAAATGCTCGGAGACGGCTCACGTTATTGCTTTGATATCCTCTGCAAAATAGGTGTGACGCAAGCTGGGTGACCGGGCATGCAAGCTGCTCGCTCGTCGGAAGCACTCATGTAGGGGCCGATCGCGATCGCAAGCGGGTCGGTCATGCACCGGAATCCTGACGGGCGGGGACGCGCAGCTGCACCGCGACCGGCGCACGACCCGCGGACGATTTTTCAAGCGCTTGTCAATTCTGTCCCGACGCCGCGGCGCGTTCCGGCTTCTGCACGACGAAACGCCATGAGATGCGCGAACGCCATTGCTTGAAGGCATGCCGGTATTTTCAAAGGGGCTCACGCGCAGAGCCGGGCACGGAAATCGCTCCGGCCCGCGGATGTCGATGGGCGCCGAGCGCTTTTTAAGCGACGGCGATTCGGGTGTCTCACGAGAGGCGCTTCACCCAGCGATTTCGCGATCTATTGTCAGGAGGGCAACGCCATGCACACATTCACGAACTGGAGCCCACTGGTCTCGTTGATTGCCGGGATTCTTATTCTGGTGGTACCGCGCCTGCTGAACTACATCGTCGCAATCTACCTGATCGTCATAGGATTGCTCGGGCTTTTCGGCGGGCATTTCCACTGATGTGCCGCGCCGGATCTAGATGGGTTCGACGCGTACCTCGACTGAATCCCTGGGCACCGTCAATCGCGTGCGGCCAAGCAGGGCATCCGCGGGCGCGGTGCCGTCCGGGTTCAACGGCTTCACCTTGTTGAACGTGACGGAAAAGTATTCCGGTGTGACGGTGGCCGATGCATAACCCTGCGCGTCGTGGTCGGCGTGGCACAGATCGGGGTTGTTCGCCATCAGGAAGCGGTCGAGTCTGGCTGGGGTCGCCGCGATCGACGCGAGCGGTGTACCGTTCCATGCGGCTTTCAGGTAGGCATGGAAGGACATGCTGCTGATGCCGGCGCAGACGAAATCGACGATGACCGGCACCCCCGTCGCGGGATCGGGATCGTCGCGCACCACGCCCCCCTGAAAGGCATGCAGGTCTCCGCTGATCGCGACGACGTTATGGATCCCGTGCTCCCTCAAGTAGGCGAGCAGTTCATGCTTGTGCGCGGGATAGCCGTCCCATGCGTCGCAATCGACCACGAGGCGGGCCGCCGGCGTGCCGGGTGCGCCCGGCATCAGGAACCACAGACGGTTCAACATCACTTCGTTGCCCCACACCTTCCAGGTTGCCGGCGAGCCCTTCATCAAGGTTTTCCACCATCGGGTCTGTTCGGGGCCGAGCATCGACGGCGGGCGGCCGAGCTGCCGCGTTTCGCGCGCCTCGTCACGTTGCAGCACGTCCTGCTTGACGAAGTATCGCGAGCCGGCTGCATCGTCCCCATGCACCGGGTCATGGCCTCGCGCGCGTGCGACAGCGGCCTCGCTCACGACGTGGTCGTCGCGATACAGCCGCTCGTCGGTCATCACCAGGTGCATCAGCATGCCGAAACGAAAATCGCGGTAGATGCGAATGTTCGTGTACGACGGATCGTCCGGCTCGAAGCGCACGTCGTCCCAATCCACCGGCATGTATTCCGCCCACGCGCGACTGGCGCTGCGGCGCCGCAGGGTTTCCTGCCGCTCCTCGTTGGTGTAGACCTGATGGTCCTGCCAGCAATCGTCGGAAAATTCGTGGTCGTCCCAGATCGCAATCATCGGCAGGCGCTGGTGCAGCGTCTGCAGGCGCGGATCGGTCCGATAGGTGCGATAGAGCGTCCGGTAGTCTTCGAGCGTCTCGGCATACGCGCGGCCGTCCGCGAGCAGCTTGCCGCCGGGCAGGTGCGGCGGAGGATGCGCCGGCTCGGCGCGGCCGGGGGGCGCGGTCCCGACCGTTTCATAGATGTAGTCGCCCACGTGCACGACGAAGTCGAGGTCGCGCTCGTCGGCCAGCAGCGTCATCGCTTGCCAGTGGTTGACGCTCCAGTCCTGGCAGGTGAGCCACGCGAAGCGAACCTGATCGTTGGCCTCGTTTGCCGCCGGCGCGGTGCGCGCGACACCCGTCATGCTGACGTCGTCGCCGGCGATGAACCTGTAGTGATAGGTGGTCTTCGGCGAGAAGGCCGTCACCTTCGCGCGCACGGTGAAGTCGTAGGTGGCCAGCGCCCGCAACGGGACGCGGGCGACGAGCGTCGAGAAATCCGGCAGTGTCGATACTTCGAGTCGTAGCGATACCGCGCGCGCGGCGCTTTTTTCATCGTGCTGCACGTCCCGGGATACCGGAACGCATCGTGTCCAGAACACGATGGAGCGATCGCGCGGGTCACCGCTTGCGACACCTTGCGGGAATCGATGGAGGTTCTCGCGCACGGGGCTGCCCGGCGGGGCCGCCGGTGAAACGTCGTGCGCGGCGGCGACGGTGGCAGCCGCAATGGTAAAAAAAGCCGACGACTTGAGGAAATGGCGACGATCCATTGGTCCTCCCGATCGACATCCCGGGGAGACGGGGTGCGCTGCAGCAGGCGTGCGCTTCTCGCGCCCGACAGGCTTGCCGCTGCCTCCCGCAGCGCGCGGCAGGCGGAGCAGTCGATCCGGAACGTTACTGCGAAGATCGACGGCTGAAAAGTCGTGAGAACCCGATTTCGAATTCCCGCACGCCGTCCGGCGGAAGGCCTCCGTGTTCAGGAACGCGCATTGCTGGATACCGGGCAGCAAACTGGGGGAATGAGCAATGCACAACGGCCACACCGTCGGCAAGGCGGCCGCGTGGCTTGCCGTGAGCGTCGCGCTGGCGCTGGCTGCGCTGGTGATCGTCATCGTGACGTTCGACTGGAATCGAGCCCGGCCCTGGATCGATGACAAGGTGTCGGACGCGATCGGGCGGCAGTTCGCCATCAACGGCGATCTGCATGTCGGATGGCGTCGGCCCGAGAGCGAGCGAGGCTGGCGCGCATGGGTGCCGTGGCCGCGATTCGTCGCGCGCAATGTCACGATCTCCAACCCCGATTGGGCGCGCACGAAGTATTTCGTCACGCTGGACGCGATCAGTTTCGAGGTCGAGGCGCTGCCGCTGATGGCGCGCCGCATTGTGATCCCGGCAATCGATCTGGTCAATCCGTCCGTCGACCTCGAACGTCTGAAGGACGGGCGAGCCAACTGGACGTTCAAGTTCAAGCAGCCCGCTCAGTCGGGCCGATGGACGCTCGACCTGCATCAGATCGCGTTTGCCCAAGGCAATCTCGGCTACTACGACCAGCAGAAGCAATTCGATCTGAGCGCGGTGATCAACACGCTTGGCCAGCCGATTCCGTTCGGCGCGGTGATGAAACAGCAGGAGGCGTTGGCGCACCACGAATCGGCACGGGCCGTCGGGGCGGAAGGTCAAAAGAAGCTTGCCGCCCAGGCGCACGCGGGTTCGGCGCAGCCGGCGGTTCCTGCATCAGGGGTTGAAGCGGCGTCACGCGCATCGGCCGCGGCGTCGCAAGCGTTGGCCGCTGCTTCGCATGCTGCAGCGACGACATCCGGCACCGCAATCGCCCCGGCTGCATCAGGCCCGGCAGCGGGTTCGAACGCCCCCGCGACTGCCGCACCGGGCGCAGCGGCCTCGGCGGGTGCGGCGCCCGCGGCATCCACCGGTGTCGGCACTTACGCGATTGGCTGGACCGTCAAGGGGATCTACAAGAAGGGCAAGGTCGCCGGCACGGGCAAGCTTGGCAACCTGCTGGACCTGCAGGGCACGCAACGCCCGTTTCCGGTTCAGGCCGATCTGCACTTTGGCGATACGCACCTGGCGCTGGTCGGCACGCTGACGGACCCGTCACACCTGGCCGCGGTCGACCTCCGGCTGTGGCTTGCTGGCACCAGCATGGCCAAGCTGTATGACGTCACGGGCATCACGCTGCCCGAAACTTCACCTTATGCGACCGACGGCCGGCTGGTCGGCCAGTTTCGGGCGTCAGGCAACGTTTTCAAGTACGAGAACTTCACGGGACGCGTCGGCGGCAGCGATCTCGGCGGCACGCTGGTGTACGTCTCGCGCGAACCGAGGCCGTTGTTGTCCGGTACGCTGGAGTCGAGGTTGCTGCAGTTCTCCGACCTTGCGCCGCTCATCGGCGCCGACACGAATGCCAGCAAGGCACGGCGGGGCGCCGCGGTCGCACAGCCCGCGAACAAGGCGTTGCCGGTCGAGACATTTCGCACGGAACGCTGGAAGAAGATCGACGCGGACGTTCGATTGACCGGCCGGCGCATCGTCAAGACCGCGAGCCTGCCGATCACCGACCTGTCGACCCACATCGTGATGCAGGACGGTGTGTTGACGCTCAATCCGCTGAACTTCGGTGTCGCGGGCGGTACGCTTGCTTCGAACATCCACCTGGACGGCAGCGGCGTACCGCTCAAAGGGCGGTTCACGCTGCAGGCACGCCATCTGAAACTCAAGCAGCTGTTCCCGACCTTCCCGGTGATGCAAACGGCGCTCGGCGAAGTCAACGGCGATGCCGCGTTGTCGGCCACCGGCAATTCGCCGGCGGCGCTCGCCGCGACGTCCAACGGAGAGGTGAAGACGCTGGTGACCGACGGGACGGTGAGCCTCTTGCTGATGGAAGCCGCGGGGCTGAACGTCGCCAACGTGGTGTACGAAAAACTGTTCGGCACACGCGACGTCAAGATCAACTGCGGCGCGGCCGACTTCGTGGCCACCAACGGCGTGCTCGACTCGCGCGTATTCGCGCTCGACACCGAGGATGCGGTGATCGCGATGGACGGCAACGTGAACCTGCGGGATGAGACCATGAACCTGACGATCCATCCCCACACCAAGGGATTCCGGGTGATATCGCTCCGCTCGCCGCTGTATGTCACCGGATCCTTCAAGCAACCGCACGTCGGGGTGAAGGCGGGCGCACTGATCGCGCGGGGCGGTGCCGCGGTCGGGCTGGGCTTGCTGAATCCGCTCGCCAGTCTGCTCGCATTGCTGCAGCCGGGCCGCAGCCGCCCGTTGCCGTGCGGGCAGATGCTGGCCGACATGGAGCGGCGCCCGATCGCGCCGCCGCCGGGTGCCCGACAGAAGACGAAGGCGGCGCCGGCGTACCTGAATGCGCCGTCGGCGGCTTCTTCGGCTTCCGCGCCGGTGGGTGGCGAATCCCGGCATGGGAAGTGAGTGAGAGAGCCGGGTCTTCTCTTGCGGCCGGCATTGGCGGGCGCGGGCCGACCGCGGCTTCCCATTGCGCGCCGATTGGCGGAAAAAAACGAAAGCCGCGAACAGCAGCGACGAACTGCGACACCGATGTCCCGTGGTTCAGTTCCTGTCTGGCATCGACAGGCCCCGAGTCGTGGCCTCGTGCAACTACCAAGTTGCTGCGTCTTTCCCATTATGGTCAAATGACCACATCAATTGACCAATTGGTGTATAGCCTCCCCTGACTCGGAAATGCGTCTCGGGAGGCATGAATTTGCCTGCCAGGCAGCGTGCGATGGCGGTTGGGGCGGCGGAAGCCACCAACATTTCAGTCGTTTCGGCTAACGAAGCAAGCGAGATGGGGACCGTCGCACGTCAACCGCATGCCGATAGCGTGATCCTGGATGCCGCTGACTGACCATCGGTCGACTATGCAGCCCTGTCGTTTCGACGCGGGATGAAGCTCGCGTGGCTCGAGGCGCGCCAGTTCGTTCACGCACGTGATGAGGTTTTTTGCGTCGCGCAATTATTCAACGGGACAGAGGAGATTGGGTATGGAGAAGATATGGCTTGATGCCTATCCGCCGGAGGTTCCGGCAGAGATTGATTCCAGCGCGTATCGAAACATCACTGCGTTGATCGAACAAAGCTTCAGCAGGTTTCACGCGAATCCGGCGTTTGCGTGCGATGGAAAGCAGATCACCTATGGCGAGCTCGACGTGATGTCTGGAGCACTCGCCGCGTGGCTGCAGTCACGCGGCCTCGAACGTGGTGCGCGGGTCGCCATCATGATGCCGAATGTGCTGCAGTACCCGATCTCGATTTGTGCCGTGTTGCGCGCCGGCTACGTTGTCGTCAACGTCAACCCGCTCTATACGCCCCGCGAACTGCAACACCAGCTGAATGACAGCGGCGCGGAGGCGATCGTCATTCTCGACGGCTGCACGGAAACGCTGGATGCAATCCTTGCACACACGCAGGTGAAGCATGTTCTGGTTGCCGCGCAGGGCAATGCTTCCGGCGCGGAACAGAAGCCGAGCCCGTATGCGGCATTTGACGACGCGATCGAGGAGGGAAGTCGGAGCAAATTCATACCGGCTTCCCGGTCGCCGGACGATGTCGCTTTTCTCCAATATACGGGCGGGACAACCGGGGTGTCGAAAGGCGCGACGCTGTTGCATCGGAACATCGTCGCGAATGTATTGCAGTCGGACGTCTGGCTCAAACCCGCTCGCGATTTGCGCCCTGACGTGACGCAGTTCATCACGGTGGCGGCACTACCGCTTTATCACATCTTTGCGCTCAATGTTTGCTGCCTGTTGACGATTCACATGGGTGCGCTTTCCGTACTGGTGCCGAATCCGCGGGACATCGGGGGGATGATCAAGTCGCTCGCCGGATACAAAATCACGAACTTTCCGGGCGTCAACACGCTCTTCAACGCGATGCTCCATCATCCTGAATTTCCGCGCCTCGATTTCTCCAATCTGCTGGTGGCCAGCGGTGGCGGGATGGCCACGCAAGAGGCCGTCGCAAGGCGCTGGAAGGAGATGACCGGCGCGCCGATCATCGACGGATACGGGCTGTCCGAGACATCACCTTGCGTCGCAATCAATCCCGTGACCGGTAGTGAGTTCAACGGCACCATCGGCTTGCCGTTGCCCTCCACGGAAGTGTCGATCCGGGACGACGACGGCAACGAATTGCCGCCCGGCGAAGCCGGAGAGCTGTGCATTCGTGGTCCGCAGGTGATGGCGGGTTACTGGCAGCGGCCGGACGAGACCGCGAAGGTGATGACCGCGGACGGCTTCTTCAGATCGGGTGACATCGCGTCGATCTCCGAAGCGGGCTTCGTGCGAATCGTCGACCGCAAGAAGGACATGATTCTCGTGTCCGGTTTCAACGTCTACCCGAACGAGATCGAAGAGGTCGTCGCCAACCACCCCGGCGTATACGAGGTCGCGGCGATCGGCGTGCCCGACGAGCATTCAGGAGAGGCCGTCAAGCTGTTCGTGGTCAGGAAAGATCCGGCGCTGACGTTCGAAGACCTGATGGCGTTCTGTAAAGGCCAGCTGACCGGTTACAAGCGCCCGAAAAGCATCGAGTTTCGCGACAGCCTGCCAAAGAGCAACGTCGGGAAGATCCTGCGGCGCGAGTTGCGGGTGTCGAACCATTGACGTGATCGACCGAGGTGATGCCGGAAGGTCGAGCGGCCGGCATCACCCGTCTCCTGACCGGCACGCGAACGGCATCACGGAGAAAATCCGTCGCGCGCCGGCGCCTGGTACATCAGGCGCGCTTGCGCCACAAGGTGCAGGCCGGAATCGAAGACCTCGTCGCATCGATTCCGGAAAGCGGTGGCCGGGCCGGTCAAAGGTCTGAAGCAACCGGAACCGGCATGATCCCTTCGCCGTCACGCAAACACGTCGGCAACATATCTGCCATGCTCCCGCTCCATCGTGTCGATCCACGCGCTGGCGATTTCATCGTTCGCTCCTGTTGCCTCCTGATAAATGCGGGCAAGCGTGGCGCGTACGGCAGGCGCCATATTCTTTCCATCCCCGCAGACGAAGACGGTGGCGCCTTGCGCAAACAGTGCGGCGATCTTCTCGCGCTCCAGCCAGACTTTGTCCTGAACGAACCGGGCACCTTCCTCCGGGCGGTTCGAGTAAGCCGGCATCACTTCGACCACATCGGATCGCGCCCATTCGTCGAGTTCGTCGCGATAAAGAAAGTCGACGTCGGGATCATCGATGCCGAAGAAGAGCAACGACTTGCCGACGTTTTCCCCCTGCTGCTTCTGTAGTGCGCGCTCTTGCAGAAAACCACGGAATGGGGCGATACCGGAACCGGCACAGATCAGAATCATCGGAAGACCGGTTTCGGCGGGTGGCCGAAAGTGTGCGTTCGATGGCCTGACTGCAACGGACAGGCTGTCCCCCGTGTTGAGTCGCGCGAGATACGACGACGCCACCCCTTCATGGCGACCATTGCCGGAGAGTGCCGGAGCATCGACCACGGCCACCGTCAGCGTGACATGGTCTGCTTTCCAAAGCGGGGAAGACGAGATCGAATACTGGCGTGCCTTCAGCGCGGGCAGCATATCGAGGAACTTGTCGAGCGACAGATCGACGGATCCGAAGCGTTCGAGCAGATCCATGACGGTTGTCCGCTTTCCCAGGATCTCTCCTTCGAAATCGTCGGCGCTCAGGCGCTCGAGCACGACCTTCTCGGGAGGGCAGCGCGTGGCAGCGGCCAGGGTGGATACTTGCGATCGGGTGGCAGGAACGGCGAGTTCGACATAGCTCGAGAACAGGTCACCACAACTGATTGGCTGGCCGAGCGGCAGGCGCGGATTACTTGACGTTCCTTCAATCACCACCTGCGTGTCCCAGCTCACGCGAAACCGGCGCAAGACGCGATCGACGTTGTTTTTCGAGTTGCGGGGCAGCACGGCCAGGTAATCTCCCGATCGATAGGTCATCTCGTCCGGCAGTTTCAGTTCGATATGCTTTTTGGAGCGGCTGCCAGCCACGCTGATATCGACCAGTTCCCTGTTGTCGACGATGGACGCATGCGCCATGTCGCCGAAATTCAGCAACTTTTCGCGGGTATTCTCGGCGAAACTGACCTTCAATGCAGTATCGCCATGTTGCACGGTCGACACTGCCTTCCCGGCGCTGATTGCAAATCGGTCCCACATTTCGGTGTACCAATTGTCAAATTCACCAAAGAAGTCGCCGCCGGAATCGAGCTCGCCTCTAGCGTGCACTCTCGTGGCGCCGGCCTTCTCGAGCGCTTCATCGACTCGCTTGGGAATCGCCTGGTATGTCCGGGCCCATTGTTTGTTGCCGCATCCGAGAACCGAAAAATGGACACCGTCCAGCGCGCCTTCTTCGAGTGCTTCGACATACGGGAAGAATGACCTGGCGTTGTCCGGCGGCTGTCCTTCGTAGGAAGCGGTGACGATCACGAGGGCAGGATACCCGTCGAGTTTTCCCGCGAAATCGTCGAGGGGCGCGCACGTGGCGTGAAATCCGTGACGACTCGCGTCACCTGCAATGCGTCTTGCGAAGGATTCGGCGGAGCCCGTATTTCCCCCGAAGAGCACGAGTATCGTCGACACATCTTCGCCGAAAGGGAGCGACTGAACCGGCGCGACGCTCGGGCTTTGCGCGCTCGAGCGGGCGCGAACGGCCGTATCGGGCACTTTGAGCGCACCTCGGGCCCGCGGTTTCACGTTGATCCGGAAACCGGTCGGCTTCAGCGTAAGCGTTTCGGCGACGTCCAGCTCGTAGTCCGGATCGGCGAAAGAGAAATCGAATCGCTGAAGGAGCATGATCAGAACGAGATGCGCTTCCTGCATCGCAAACGGGCGGCCGATACAGGCACGTGCCCCATTGCCGAAGGGCTTCCATGCATTGGGCGGGAGTTGCTCCGCATGCTCCGGCGCAAATCGCTCCGGACGGAACGCCTCGACGTCCTCGCCCCAGACGCTCACGTCCCGATGCAACATGGGCGTCAGGATCATGATGATGTCGTCGGGAGAAACGGCATATTTGCCGCCGAACGTGGTGTCGGCGAGCGGCGACACGGCGAATGCCGGCGCGGTCGGCCAGATTCGCAACGTCTCCATGAGGATGTGTTCGATGTAACGAAGTCGTGCGAGATGCTCGATCCGCGGGGTCTCGCTGCCCACCACCTCGTCGACCATGTCCCGTGCTTTTTGCAGGATGTCCGGGTTCTTGAGGAGGAAATAGGTGGCAAAGGACAGGAGCCCGCTGGTCGTTTCATGTCCGGCGATGAGAAAGGTAATCATCTGGAAGACGATGTTCTCGTCATCGAGTTTTTCTCCCGTCACCGGATCGACGCCGTTCAGCATTCGGTCGAGCAGGTCCATCGACGCTTCGCTGTCGTGCGGGTGCTTGCGCCGGTCCTCGATCATTTTGGTCGCGAGCGATCGCATGACTTCGATGTCCGCGTCGAACTTTCGACTGCGATTGACCATCAGCTTCGACACCAGTTTGGGTCGCAACTCGCGCTTTCCGGCCTCGCTGAGGGTGTTGACCATGGCATCGACGAACGGATGCTGATCTTCACGGTAGAAGCTGTTGAAACGACAATCAAACGCACACAGGGCAATCGTATCGAGCGTCAGTCGCGTCATGTGATCGGACACGTCGACTGGCGTCTCCGGGCCGAACCGCTCCCAATGGAGAAACATCTGGTCGGCGATGTCGACCATCTTGTCGAACATTGACCAGATACTGAGCGGGCCGAACGCCTGCATCAGCACGCGATGCGCTTTGGCCCAGTTCGGTTCGTCACCGAATGCCGTAAATAACCCGTCCCCGATCGCGGGTCTGAGTTCGAGCAGCGACTGGTGCACACACTTCTGAAATCGGCTTTCATCACACACTTCATTCACAAGTGTTTGGCCGCTGACAACGTAGTAACCTTGGCCGAACACCTCGAACCAGTAGACCGGCCCGTACTTGCGCGCGAGATCCATCATCTTGGCAAGTGGAGACGGCCCGAGGACCTCCATCAGATGACCGATGACGGGTTTCAGGGGCGGCTGGGGGACGAGGGATGAGGATTTCATTTCAATAGCCTTTCAGAGGTATGTCAGCGCATCACATCTCAATCTATTGAACGAATGTAAAATAGACAAAACCCCGTGTCCAGAGCTTTTTATGCCCCCTGATGTAAGCCCTAATCCCGCCGATCCTCGCTTTCAACGGAGCTACGACGCGCTCGTTCGCGCCGTGACCGAACTGCTCGACGACGCGCCGCTCAACAAGCTCAGCATTGCTCAGCTGGTGCAGCGCGCGGGCGTCGCGCGTCCCACGTTCTATCAGCACTTTCCCGACCTTCAGTCGGCCGCTCAGCGGGCCGCACTGGTGAGGCTCGACGACGCGTTTGCGTTCGTCGAGGAGCAAGGCAAACTGCTGAACCCGCCGAGTGCCACTTTCTTCAGGTCGATGGAGGTGGAAACCGCGCTGATTCTCGAGCATCTGAATGCGCATCAGCCTTTCTATCTGACCGTGTTCAACGACGCGGCAACATCGGCGTTTTTCGATGAACTGGTGACATTCGTTTCCGGCCGGATTCTTCCTCCCTATGAAGGCGTCCGTACGGAAGCAGAGCAGGATTGCCTGACGGTGCTCGGCGGGGGATTGGTCTGGACGGCGGTGCACTGGCTTCGCCAGGGCGCCACGCGCGAGACCCCGGCGGTCATGGCGAATCGCATGGCCAAGACGGCGGCGACGATCCTCGACGCGTTCGGTCTGACGCTCGGGTTCGCGCAGGCGGATTCGGAGTAGCGAGAGGGGAAGCGTGACGCCGCGGTGGACCATGCGGCGTGTCATCGTCATGGTCGTCGAGCAATCAGGTTGAGGTCGCGGGTTTCATGAAATACGCGTGGAACGCCCGCAGCGCGGACGCGACCCATTCGCGCTCATCCTCCGACACATCGTCGAACGGCACACCGATCTTGTCCTTCGTGTAGTGATCGCCCAGTGCACCGCGAATGCGGCGGTTGGCGCCCTCGGCGTCGAGCAGGGTACGTTCTATCCGTACTGCCCCTTCTCGTGCGGACAGCGTGAAGCGAAAGCGCAGGCTCGCGACACCGGTCAGGATTCGTTTCAGGTCAAACTGCAACCGATCCGGAAAGACCGTGAAATAGATGAAGTCCTCGCGGTCTTCCGGCGTACCGTAAGCGTTGATCGCGCGTCCTTCGGGCTGACCATGGCGCATCAGGATGGCGCTCAGTAACGTGCAGTCGTGAATGTCCATTGCGTGTTGCGGTTTTCGTGTCGCCCCGTATCACGGCACGACGGCGACACATTGAAGGGTTTTTCCTGCGCCAACGCGCGCACGGCTCGTCCGGTGTGACGCACCGAACGCTACCGTGCAGACGCACGATCCGCGAACGCCGTTACTTCGGGAGCCAGCCTTTCAGGCCTTCCCTCAACATGTTCACGCAATCGGCACGGGTTTCGCCGGTCTCGATGCAGCTATAGTCGCTCAACGCTATCCAGATCACGCGTGCGTCCATGCCTTCGCCGTCGAGCGCCAACAGTTGATTTTCCTTCACGATCGGCGTCCAGATCCACGGCTTCATGTCGCACTCCAGCGCCGCCAGCAGCTCGCCGTCTGGACTGTAGAAATGGGGCCGCCCGTCCGCGGTAATCGCCAGCAACTGGCGCCCGTGCAGGAGCTTCGGCGGCTGCTTGTAGGCGTGATGGACGTGTGCGTATTCGCAGGGGATGACCAGCCGGCCGCTCTCGTGCACGACACCCTGCAGGATGCCCGGATTGTCCGGCGAAGGCTCGCCGGGCCGACACCACTCGACCACTGCGAGGCGCAGCGTCCGGTGGAACGCGAAAACGTTCTTGTAACGCGTGTCGAACAGCGGTTCGCCGGTCGCCGCATCGACAACGGACACCGTATCGTCCGCGTGGAAGAGGCGGACTCGACCGTCGTCATGGAGCATCCCGCCGGTCAGGTCGTCGAACAGCGATTCGCCACGTGGCCAACGCAGCAGCTCGACGATTCCGCTCGTGCCTTCCGGCAGCGGCGCACGTCGCCCCAGTGCCAGCGTTCGCGTGAGCGGAGACAAATTGACGTAGCCGGCGGAAACCGGCACGACCCACCGGCCATTCAGATCCTTGAGTCCGCCCGGCGCCCCGGCAATCCAGTCACCGTGTTGCCTGATGACGATATAGCCTGCCTCGATGTCGATCCATTCCGCGCCTTCGTCGGGGTGCACCAGCCAGCGCCCATATGGCGTGACGAGCCCGGCCGGGGCGCGTGGCCGATCGGCGTCGGCCGAAGGCGTTTCGCCCGCAGCACGATCGATTCGCCGAACATAGTACGCCTGCACTTCCTCGATCCATGGTTGCCAGTCCCTTGCCGGCTCGTAGCTTTCCCGCAGATCATCCGGCCATTCCGCATGCGGCTGCGCCTCGATCGCGTAGATGCGCTCGATCACGTTCGGATTCCACCATCCCCATTGCCCCGTTGCCTCGCTCAGCAACGGTAGAAGGGCGGGCGGCAGGTCGCCCGCGCCCATCTCGGGTGCCGGGCCCCATTCGGTGCAGCGTTGTTGAGTCTGCTGCAGGAACGCCTTCATGTCGGGTGTGCCGATCGCCGCGTCGCAAAACTGGCTGCAATCGAGGATCAGCCATTCGCGCGTCGTCGTCGAGACGGTCGTGTGCATGTGTGCCCATTGCGCCCGGGCATCGGCAGGCAACTGCGGCAGCCGTGGCCGCATGTGCCGGTCCAGCGCATGCCAGCGTTCGCGCACCTCGGCCATCGGCGCCATCAGGCAGGCGGGCGACTCGACATCGCCAAACATCGCGCACGGTGCGATCTGTGGCAGATGCGCTGCATCGCCGATCAGGTAGAGGAACAGGTGCGGAATCTGTTCGAACCATTCGGCCCAGCCGTCCATCTGGCCGTTGTCGATATCCCACACGGTCTCGGGCGTGGACGGGTGGTCGTGAGCAAACAGGCAAGCATATCGAAGCATTTTCCCGGAATCTCTCTTGTTTATTTGTGTGTGCAACTTCGGTCATCCACGACGGGGCGGGTCACATTCGATCGAGGTTGAATGGCGTCACGTTCGGCAAGCCGCCGGCCCGTCATGCCTCTACGCAGCAGCAGGACCGATCATGTGTGCATCGGCCTGGGGCAGGTCCCGATCATCAACACTCCCACGCAGCCGAGGAATATACCCGTGATGCCGGCGCCGAGCCATTCATGGCGTGCATGGTGTTCGTCGTCGGTCAATTGCCGGCGGGCGCGGGTGTACGTGGCGGAGAGGGTTCTTTCAAGGAAGGAGGAACGGGCGGGCATCGTCGTTCCTTCAATCCGCACGCGGAGGACCAAACGGATCGGGTAACCGGAGACGGTCAGCACGAAATACTGTCGATGGCGCTGTTTGACCTTGCCACCCAGTGGTCGTGGTGGGTGAGACGCGTTGGGTAGCGATGTGTATAATTTAGAAATTCATACACATCGAGAGGTGTGCCATGCGTACCAACATTGAAATCGACGACAAGCTGATGGCCGAGGCGCTTGCCGCAACCGGTGTCAAAACCAAGCGTGAGGCGGTCGAGCTCGGTCTGAAGACGATCATCAAGCTCAAGCAGCAAGAGCAGATTCGCCAGTTCCGTGGAAAACTCCACTGGGAAGGTGATCTCGACGCCATGAGGACGGATCGATGACGCTCGTGGATTCGAGCGTCTGGATCGACTATTTCCGCGGCAAGGTTGCGCCGGAAACCGACAAGCTCGATGCTTTGCTCGGCCACGAGGCACTGTTGTCGGGCGACCTGATCGTCGCGGAGGTGTTGCAAGGCTTCTCGGCTGAATCCGAATTCAATGTCGCCCGCCAGTTGATGACGGGGCACATGAATGTCGTGTCGCTAGTCGGTACCGACAACGCTGTCCAGGCCGCGCGAAATTATCGTGAGTTGAGCGCGCGAGGCGTGACGATCCGCAAGACCATCGACACGCTGATCGCGACTTATTGCATTGAGAACGGGGTCTCGTTGCTGTATAGCGATCGCGACTTCGATCCATTCGTTCAACATCTGGGTCTTCGATCAGCCCTTCTGGATGATTGAGCGAAGCCAGGCTAGCCTCACCGACATGCGACCTGAGCGCATTCCGGGCGACAGGAAATCCAGTTCAAGGGCCGGAGCGCGAAACCTTGCGGGCCTCGGGATCGGGCGCAAGCACGATCCAAATCTAAACGATTTGTGATCCCTTCCCGCCGCAAAATTTTGCACAATGGCGGCAGCGCGGCCCATTGCCGCCATTCGCCCCCGCGCATCCGGCCAGCCGGACCGGGGCCGGCCCGAACCGATACCAGGCACCGACGTGCCGCCGCCCACCGCCATGGATCAACCGAAACGCATCCTGATCGTCGAGGACGACGCCGATATCGCCGATGTACTGAGCCTGCACCTGCGCGACGAGCGCTACGAGGTCGTGCACAGCGCGGACGGTGCCGAGGGGCTGCGCCTGCTCGAACAGGGCGGCTGGGATGCGCTGATCCTCGACCTGATGCTGCCGGGCGTCGACGGCCTCGAAATCTGCCGGCGCGCACGCGCGATGACGCGCTACACGCCGATCATCATCACCAGCGCGCGTTCGAGCGAGGTGCACCGGATCCTCGGTCTCGAGCTCGGCGCCGACGACTATCTGGCCAAGCCGTTCTCCGTGCTCGAACTCGTCGCGCGCGTGAAGGCGCTGCTGCGGCGCGTCGATGCGCTCGCGCGCGATTCGCGGATCGACGCGGGCACGCTCGACGTCGCGGGGCTGGCGATCGACCCGATCGCGCGCGAGGCGAGCGTGGACGGCGCGCGCATCGACCTCACGCCGCGCGAATTCGACCTGCTGTACTTCTTCGCGCGGCACCCGGGCAAGGTGTTCTCGCGGATGGACCTGCTCAATGCCGTGTGGGGCTACCAGCATGAAGGCTACGAGCACACGGTCAACACCCACATCAACCGGCTGCGCGCGAAGATCGAGGCCGATCCGGCGGAGCCCGTGCGGATCCTCACCGTGTGGGGCCGCGGCTACAAGCTTGCCGCGCCGGGCCAGCGGGACGCATGATGAAGCTCACCCTTACCCAGCGGCTGTCGCTCGTGTTCTCGGTGCTGCTGCTGGCGTGCTCGGGCGCGTCCGCGTGGCTGCAGATCCGCGCGAATGACATGCGCGAGCAGGAAGTCGTGCAAGGGCTGTCGCGCGACCTGGCCGCGAATATCGTCAACAGCGTGACCCACAGCGCGCCGCTGATGGACGCGAACGGGCTGCGCCCGGATGCCGTGCGCACATTGTTCGGCCAGCTGATGGGCGTGAACCCGAGTGTCGAGGTCTATCTGCTCGACAACGCAGGGCGGATCAAGGGCGACGATGCGCCGCCCGGCCACGTGAAGCGCGACCGCGTCGATCTCGCGCCCGTGCAACGCTTCATCGCGGGCGAGCCGCTGCCGATCCTCGGCGACGACCCGCGCAGCCCGGATGCGCGCAAGGTGTTCAGCGCCGCGCCGCTGCAGCTGGCGGGGCAGCCGCCGTCGGGCTACATCTACGTGGTGCTGCTCGGCGAGGCGCACGACCAGCTGGCCGCGCGCGTCGACGCCGGCAACGTATTGCGCACGACGCTGTGGTCGATGGCGCTGGTCGCGCTGCTCGGCCTGCTCGCGGGCCTTACCGCGTTCAGCTTCATCACGCGCCCGCTGCGCCGGCTGACCGATGCGATGCGCCGCTTCGACGCGAACGGTACGCCCGACACGCAGCCGCCGGTGCCGCGCTCGCGGCCGGGCCGGCGCGGCGACGACATCGTCGTGCTCGAATCCGCGTTCGCGCAGATGGCCGACCGGATCGGTGACCAGTGGCGCGCGCTGACGCATCAGGATCAGCAGCGGCGCGAACTGATCACGAACATCTCGCACGACCTGCGCACGCCGCTCACGTCGCTGCACGGCTACCTGGAGACGCTGTCGCTGAAGTCGGACACGCTCGCCGAGAACGAACGGCGGCGCTACCTGTCGATCGCGCTCGCGCAGAGCGCGAAGGTCGGCCGGCTCGCGCAGGCGCTGTTCGAGCTCGCGCGGCTCGAATCGGGCGGCGTGCAGGCCGAGCGCGAGCCGTTCTCGCTCGTCGATCTCGTGCAGGACGTGTTCCAGAAATTCGAGCTGACCGCGCAGGCGCGCGGCGTCGCGCTGCATGCGCGGATTCCGCCGCGGGTGCCGGTCGTGTCGGCCGATCTCGGGATGATCGAGCGCGTGCTGACTAACCTGCTCGACAACGCGCTGCGGCACACGCCCGCGCACGGCGAGGTCGAGGTCGCGCTGGAGCCGCGCGGCGACCACGTGCTCGTGACCGTGGCCGATACCGGCGAAGGGATTCCGGCGGCGCGGCGCGACGGGCTGTTCCAGCGGCCGCAGCGGCCGATGAGCGGCGGCGCGGTGACGAGCGGCGGGCTCGGGCTGCTGATCGTGCACCGGATGCTGGCGCTCAACGGCAGCAGTATCCGGCTGGTTGATCGGGCCGGGCGCGGTGCGGTGTTCGAGTTCGCGCTGGCGGTGGCCATGCCGGCGGCCGGCGACGGGCGCTGATCGTCGTCAGCGCCGGTCACGCCCGCGTTCAACCGCCGCGCTTGCGCCGTATGTCATTCGGCGTCACGCCGGTCCAGCGCTTGAACGCGTGGCGAAACCCCACCGCGTCGCTGAAGCCGAGCGCCAATGCGATGTCCTCGGTGCTGAGCGTGGTCGTGCCGAGATAGTCGATCGCGAGCGCCTTGCGCACGCTCGCCAGCAGTTCGCTGTACGACGTGCCTTCGGCTTCGAGCTTGCGGCGCAGCGTGCGCGACGTGATGCACAGGATGTCCGCTATCGCGTCGATGTCCGGAAACTGCCCGGGCGTGCGCGTGAGCTCCTGGTACACGCGCCGCGTGACGCCGGCCTGGCTGCGCATTTCATCGAGCAGGCTCGCGCAATGCGACGACACCTGCGCGGCGGTAATCGGATTCGCGAGCTGCGGTGCGCGCGTGAGCCACGCAGCCGGGTAGCTGAGCACGTGATGCGGCTGGTCGAAGGCGATCGGGCATTCGAGCGCGTCGGCCAGCAGCGCCGCGTGCACCGGCTGCGGCTGCGCGAACTGCGCGCGCGCCGGCACGCACCACGCTCCCATCACGTCCTTGATGATCGTCACGTGCAGCGCGAACTGCATGTCGATCAGGAAGCGGTACAGCGGCTCGTCGAGGTCGGGTAGCGCGACTTCGTGCTGGTCGGGAAACTGCCACGACACGATGTCGCCCTGTTCGACCCAGCGGATCGCGAGCATGCCGTTCGCGAGCCGGTGATATTTGACGGCGGATTCGAACGCGTGCGCGAGCGATTCCGAACACAGCATCGCGTAGCCGTACATCCCGTAGCTCGACACGTGCAGCCGGTGGCCGACGCGCACGCCGAGGTCGGTGCCGTCGTAGCGGCCGATCGCATTGCGCGCGGCCGTGAGGAACTGCAGCGGCGAGGTGAGCGTGAACGGGTCCGCGACGGCGGCCGGCGTGAGGCCGGTACCGTCGAGTACCACGACCGGGTCGAGGCCGGCTTGCGCGGCCACGTCGAGCAGCACGGCCAGCTTGGCCGGCGTGAAGCGCTGCTGGCGCAATGGGTGGGTCGGCTCGACGTCCGGCAGGCGGGGTGCGCGGGCGGTCGTCGGGTTCAAGAGCGCACTGCGCGGCATGGGAGCATCCTGCGTCCGAATCGATATCGTTGACGGCACGCAATTCTGCGCGGGATCGGTCCCAAACGCCACAGGGTTCACCCTGATACGGCGCCAGTGCTACCCGGCCCAGCGGGCTTCGATGGCGCCCGTATCGCTGCAGCCGGCCCGGAGCCTGGCGGCCCGCCAAGTAGGCGGCATTCGGCGAAGTTGTCTGGACAGGCGCGGCGCACATGTCCGTTTCGATCATCTTTTCGGCCGCCGGGATCATTTTCAAAGTGCGCCGCACGGGCGATAGTCGCCGGTCAGGCGATGGTCCGCGCTTCTCCGGCGTGCAGGCCATCGTGCGAACGGCGCGGCCGGCGCGCCGTCCCCCGTGGAGTGAGACATGACGAAGAGACACTGGACCGGGTCGTATGGCTCGATCCCCGCCGAGATCGATCCCGATCGCTTTCCTTCCGTAAGCGCGCTGCTGGACGACGCGATGCGCCGATTCGCCGATCACCCGGCGTTCCACTCGTATGGCCGCACGCTCACCTATGCCGACGTCGACCGCCTGTCGACCGCGCTGGCCGCCTATCTGCAGCAGGTCGTGGGCGTGCGCAAGGGTGATCGCGTGGCCGTGATGCTGCCCAACGTGCTCGCGTTTCCGGTCGCGTTCGTCGCGGTCGCGAAGATCGGCGCGATCCAGGTCAACGTGAACCCGCTCTACACGGCGCGCGAGCTCGAGCATCAGCTAGACGACGCGGGCGTCGAGGTCGCGCTGGTGTGCGGCGGGTCGATGGGCACGTTCGCCGAAGTGGTCGGCGGCACGCGCGTGCGCACCGTGCTGAGCGTCGGGCGCGGCGATCTCGGCGTCGTCGATGCGCCGGCCGGGACCTGCGACGCGCTGCCGCCCGGTTCGATCCCGCTCGCGGATGCCATTGCCGCCGGCGAATCGCTCACGTTCGAACCGGTTGCGCTCGGCGGCGAGGACCTGCTGCTGCTGCAGTACACGGGCGGCACGACCGGCCTGTCGAAGGGCGCCGCGCTGTCGCACCGCAACCTCGTCGCGAACATCGAGCAGTTCGGCGCGATCGTGCCGGCCGCGCGCGAGCCGGGCGAGGAGGTCGTCGTCACGGCGATCCCGATGTATCACATCTTCGCGCTGACGGTGAACTTCCTGTCCTACTTCGCGATCGGCGCGCAGAACTGGCTGATCGCGAACCCGCGCGACATGGACGGCTTCATCGACGTGCTGAAGGCCGCGCGGCCGACAGTGTTCGTCGGCGTGAACACGCTGTACGCGGGGCTCGCCGGCCATCCGCGCCTGACGGAAGTCGACTGGTCGCGGCTGAAGCTGTCGGCCGGCGGCGGCGCGGCCGTGATCGACGTGATCTCGTCGCGCTGGAAGGCGGTGACGGGCAACTTCATCCGCGAGGGCTACGGGCTGTCGGAAACGTCGCCGGTCGTGTCGTTCAACCCGCAGTCGATCGACTCGTTCACGGGCACCACGGGCCTGCCGCTGCCATCGACCGACGTGAAGCTGCTCGACGAGCAGGACAACGAGGTGGCGATCGGCGGCGCGGGCGAGATCTGCGTGAAGGGGCCGCAGGTGATGGGCGGCTACTGGCGGAAACCGGACGCGAATGCGGCCGCGTTCACGGCCGACGGCTATTTCCGTACCGGCGACGTCGGCGTGTTCGACGAAGCCGGTTTCCTGCGGATCGTCGACCGCAAGAAGGACATGATCATCGTGTCGGGCTTCAACGTGTACCCGAACGAGGTGGAAGCGGTCGCGACCGCCGTGCCGGGCGTGGCCGAGTGCGCGTGCATCGGCGTGCCGGACGCGCGCACGGGCGAGGCCGTGAAACTGTTCGTGGTGCTGGCGCAGGACGCCGATGTGACGGAGGCGCAACTCGTCGCGCATTGCCGCGAGAGCCTCGCGGCCTACAAGGTGCCGAAGCTGATTCGCTTCGTCGACCGGCTGCCGAAGTCGACCGTCGGCAAGATCCTGCGCCGGGAACTCAGCCGCACCGACTGATGGCGTCGGCGCGCAGCGCAATGCTCCGCGTGCCGACGGCCCGGAAGGCTCCGCGCGGGCCGCTCAAGTACAATGCGAGCGGTTCGATCGACGGGGACGCGATGACCGGTTCAGATTCACTTTCCGCCCAGCCCGGGCCCGCACCCGGGCGTGCGCTGCCTTCGCCGAGCGCGACGGTGCCGATCTCGCTCGTCAACGGCTTCCTCGCAAGCGCGGCCGTGCAGCGCGACGTGGTCGAGCGCTACCTGGGCGGGGCCGGCATCCCGATCGAGCTGCTCGGCGAACCGCATGCGCGCGTGACGGAGGAGCAGTTCTCGACGCTGTACCGCACGCTCGCGATCGAACTCGACGACGAGATGCCCGGCATCTTCTCGCGCCCGCTGCGCGGCGGCACGCTGAAGTACCTGTGCCTGAGCCTGCTCGACGCGCGCAACCTCGAAACGGCGCTGCATCGTTTCGGGCAATTCTTCCATATCCTGCTCGACGATTTCTTCGTAGAATCGAAGCGCGACGGTCTCGTCGCGCAGGTGGTGCTGCGTCCGAACGACGCCATCGGTCCGATCGGCGCGCTCGGCCAGGAACTGATGCTCAAGCTCGTGCACGGCGTGTGCTCCTGGCTGATCGGGCAGAAGATCCCGCTGCTGCAGATCGAGTTCGCGTGCCCGCGGCCGCGCCATGCGGTCGAGCACCTGTACTTCTTCACCGGCGCCGTGCAGTTCGACTGCGAGCGCACGCTGATGCGCTTCAGCGCGGATTACCTCGACGCGCCGATCCGGCAGAGCAAGCGCAACCTGCGCAAGTTCCTCGCGCGCGCACCGGGCGACTGGATCTTCGAATCGTTCAGCGAACAGCTCGTGTGCCATCGCGTGCGGCAGTACCTGTCGGAAGCGTTGCCCGACCTGCCAGTGATCGACCAGGCGGCCGAGCACCTGCATTGCTCGGTGCGCACGCTGAGCCGCCACCTGGCCGCCGAAGGGACGACGTTCCAGGTGCTCAAGGACGAACTGCGGCGCGACATCGCGATCCAGCGGCTGACCGATACGCCCGACACGATCGCGGCGATCGGCGCCGACATCGGCTTCGACGATCCGAGCGCGTTCCATCGCGCGTTCCGGCACTGGACAGGGAGCACGCCGGGCACTTACCGGCGGCGCGCATAACGCATCGCTTCAGGTTTCAAGGTAGCCGGTTCCCATAACCGTATACCTTCGCGCGCTCCCATGGACGGCTCCCCCAGCCCATTTGACCGTACTCACGTGTTCATCGCCGGGTTTCGGTCGCGCGCACCAGTCTGATCAGATCGACGATCGACGTGGCCAGTCCGGCCAACAGCAATACGGCGAGTACCAGGTAGTCCGGCGTCTCGCGAATCACGGCCATGAGTGCGCTGTTCGTCGCGGGGGACCAGACCGCCTGGATCAGGCAGTAGGCGATGAACCCTGCATCGGCGATTGCCAGCGCGAGGGCGACCATCAGGAGTCCGACGATCCGCGCTCCTCGCCGCCGCGATCCTGGACGCGCGTTCACTGGGTGCTGCGCAGCCGGTAGCCGACCCCGCGCATCACCTCCGGCACCCCGGACGCGCCCGCGCATTCGAGCTTCTTGCGCAGCCGGCTGATATGGCTGTCGACGGTGCGCTCCAGCGCATCGACGTCGGCGAGGCAGGCGTCGATCAGTTCGCTGCGCGTGAACACGCGGTTCGGCGAGCCGGCTAGGTGCGCGAGCAGCCGGAATTCGGTCAGCGTCAGCGAGACGCCGGTTTCTCCGGTGTCGGTGCGGACCGTGGTCAGATAGCTTTGCGTATCGATTTCAAGGTTGCCGACCTTGATGAAGCGCCCGGACGTGGCCGCTTCGAAACGACGCAGGATCGCTCGGATGCGCGCGACCACCTCGGCCGGATTGAACGGCTTCGTGATGTAGTCGTCCGCGCCGAAACGCAGCCCCTGCAAGCGATCGATCTCGCGATCGAGCGCCGTGATGATGACGATCGGCGTGTCGCTGCGGCGGCGCAGTTCGACCAGGACTTCCCAGCCGTCCTTCTTCGGCATCCTGACGTCGAGCAGGATCAGGTCGGGCTTCAGCACGGGTTGCACGTCGAGCACGGCCTGGCCGTGACCGACGCGATAGGTGCGAAAGCCGTCGTGGGCGAGGTACGCGTCGAGTATGTCGGCGATCTCCGGATCGTCTTCGGCAATGAGTATCAGAGGGTTCATCGGGTCCACTGGAAGTGAGCGTGACCGTTAGGGCCGGCGGCGCGGCACGTGCGCCGCCGGACTTCACCGTGCTTTCAGTCGTCGCGAACGGATGGGCGACGGCCCGTTGCTCAGTTCTTTGCCACGCTGTTGGCGGGAGGCACGTCGGTGTCGGTCAGCCCGCCACCGAGCGCCTTGTAGAGCGCGACCGCGTTGCCCAGTTCGGCGTTGCGCAAATCCAGCAACGTCTGGCGCGCGGCATACAGCTGGCGCTGCGAGTCGAGCAGTTCCAGCCGATCCTCGATGCCCGCGCGATAGCGCAGGTTCACGAGGTCGGTACGGCGCTCGGCGCTCTTGACGACCTTCGTCTGCGCGTCGATCTGGCGGCTGAAGGTCTCGCGGCCGGCGAGGCCGTCGGCCACTTCGCGGAACGCGGTCTGGATCGAGCGTTCGTACTCGACGACCGCGCTGGACTTGCGCACTTCCGCGAGATTCAGCTCGGATCGCAGCCGGCCGCCCTGGAAGATCGGCAGCGTGACCTGCGGCGCGAAGCTCCACACACGCTGGCCGCCGTCGAACAGGCTGCCGAGCCCCGGGCTGAGGAAGCCGATCGACGACGTCAGCGACAGGCGCGGGAAGAATGCCGCGCGCGCCGCGCCGATGTCGGCGTTGGCGGCGACGAGATTCTGCTCGGCCTGCTGGATGTCCGGCCGGCGGTACAGCAATTCCGACGGCAATCCGGCCGGCAGCTTGGTCATCACCGGCTGGCGTTCCAGCGACAGCGGATCGGGCAGGCTCTTCGGCAGGTCGGTGCCGACCAGCAGCCGCAGCGCGTTGCCCGCCTGTTCGACGGCGCGCGAACGCGCCTCGAGATCGGCGCTGGCGCTCGCGACCTGGCCTTCGGCCTGCGCGATGTCGACGCCGCTCGCCTGGTCGGCGAGCTTGAGGCGGCGCGCGAGGTCGAGCGACTGGCGCCAGTCGTTCAGCGTGCGTTCGGACAGCGCGCGCTGCTCTTGCGCGAGGCGCTCGGCGAAATACGCGTTGGCCACGGAGCCGACGAGCGCGATCTGCACCGCCCGGCGGCCGTGATCGGTCGCGAGGTAGCGCGCGAACGCCGCATCCGACAGCGACTTCACGCGGCCGAACAGGTCGATCTCGAACGCGCTGAGACCGATGTTCACGCCGTACTGGTTCTGCGTGTTTTCGAGCAGCGGCGGGTTCGATTGCGAGTCGGCGGCCGTGCGCTGGCGCGTGAAGCTCGCGCCGGCGCCGATCGACGGCAGGCGCGCGGAACGCTGGATGCCGTACTGCGCTTCGGCAGCCTGGACGTTCAGCGCGGCCAGGCGCAGGTCGCGGTTGTTCTCGAGCGCGAGCTCGATCAGGCGCTGCAGGCGGCGGTCGCCGAACATCGAGCGCCAGCCGAGATCGGCCGCGTTCGCGTGCTGGTCGGCCGCGACAGCGGTCATATAGGCGGTCGGCACCGGCATTTCGGGCTTGACCAGCTTCGGCGCCATCGAGCACGCCGACAGCGCGAGCGCGGCGGAAACCGCTGCGGAAAGAATGAGTAATCGCATGGCATCAACCTTCATGTTCGTGGGTCACGGCGGCGGGCTTCTTGCCGGATGCGCGCCATGCCGAGATGCGTTCCTGGATGCTCATCACGAACACGTAGAAGACCGGAACGAAGAAAATGGCCAGCACGGTGGCGGTCACCATGCCGCCGAACACGCCGGTGCCGATCGCGTGCTGCGTTTCGGCGCTCGCGCCGGTCGCGATCATCAGCGGGACGACGCCGAGGCCGAACGCGAGCGAGGTCATCAGGATCGGGCGCAGACGCAGCCTGGATGCCTTCACGGCCGACTCGATCAGCCCCATGCCTTCCTCGCGCAACTGCTTCGCGACTTCCACGATCAGGATGGCGTTCTTCGCCGACAGGCCGATCACGGTGATCATCCCGACCTTGAAGAACACGTCGTTCGGCATCCCGCGGAGCATCACGGCGCCTAGCGCGCCGATCAGGCCGAGCGGCACCACCAGCATCACCGATAGCGGAATCGCCCAGCTCTCGTAGAGCGCCGCGAGCACCAGGAACACGACGACCATCGACAGCGCCATCAGCATCGGCGCCTGCGAAGCCGACTCGCGCTCCTGCAGCGACTGGCCGGTCCACGCCACCGTGAAGCCCGGCGGCAACTGAGCGGCCAGACGTTCCATCTCGGCCATGGCCGCGCCGCTGGAGTAGCCGGGGGCCGAGCCGCCGGAGATCCGTGCGGACGGGTAACCCTGGAAGCGCACCATCTGCAGCGGGGTTTCCGACCAGACCGGACGCACCACTTCGGACAGCGGCACCATGCCTCCGGTCGCGTTGCGCACGTAGAGCTTCATCACGTTCTCGATCTGCATGCGTGCCGGGGCATCCGCCTGGATGATCACCTGCTGCATGCGGCCCGCGTTCGGGAAGTCGTTCACGTAGGTCGAACCCATCGCGGCCGACAGCGTGTCGCTGATGGTCGTGAACGACACGCCGAGCGCTTCGGCCTTCTCGCGGTCGATATCCAGCTTCACGCTGGTACCGGCCGGCAGGCTGTCCGGATAGACACCGGTCACCACCTTGCTTTGCGCGGCCAGTTCGAGCAGCTTGGCTTCAGCCGCCTTGAGTGCCGCGTAGCCCTGGTTCGCGCGATCCTGCAGGCGCATCGTGAAGCCCGAGCTGGTGCCCAGCCCGTCGATCGCCGGCGGCAACAGGCTCATGACCGTGCCTTCCGTCACGCCGCCCATCGCGGCCTGCGCTTGCATCGCTTCGTCCATCGCGTTTGCCCCTCCGCGCTTGTCCCAGTCCTTGAGCACCGCGTAATTCAGCGCCGCGTTGGAGCCGAGGCCCGAGAAGCCGTAGCCGATGATGGAGATGCTCGACTCGATGCCCGGACGCGATGCGAGATGCTTCTCGAGGGTCTTGACCACGTCGCCCGTGCGCTCGACGGTCGAATCCGACGGGAGCAGGAAGCCGGTCATGAAGTAGCCCTGGTCTTCCTCGGGCAGGAACGACGACGGCAGCATGCGGAAGCCGAACACCAGCGCGGTGGAAAGCGCGACGAACAGCAGCATCACGCGGCCCGTGCGGCCGAGCAGCTTGCCGACGCGCGTTTCGTACCAGTTCGTCATGCGGTCGAAGCGGCGGTTGAACCAGCCGAAGAAGCCGCGCTTCTCGTGGTGGCCATGCTCGACCGGCTTGAGCATCGTCGCGCACAGGGCCGGCGTCAGCGTCAGCGCGAGCAGGGCCGAGAACATGATCGACACGGCCATCGACATCGTGAACTGCTGATAGATCACGCCGACCGAACCGCTCGACATCGCCATCGGCAGGAACACGGCCGTCAGCACCAGCGTGATGCCGATGATGGCGCCGGTGATTTCCTTCATCGCCTTGATCGTCGCGTCCTTCGGCGACAGGCCTTCTTCCACCATCAGGCGTTCGACGTTCTCCACGACGACGATCGCATCGTCGACGATGATGCCGATCGCGAGCACCATGCCGAACATCGTCAGCACGTTGATCGAGAAGCCCGTCATCAGCATGACCGTGAAGGTGCCGAGCATCGCCACCGGCGCGACGATCGCCGGGATCAGCGTGTAGCGCACGTTCTGCAGGAACAGGTACATCACGAGGAACACGAGCACCATCGCTTCGAGCAGCGTGTGAATCACCTTCTCGATCGAGATCTTCACGAACGGCGCGGTATCGAACGGGATCGAGTAGGTCATGCCGGCCGGCATCGTCTTGGCGATCATGTCCAGTTGCTCGCGCACGGCCTCGGCGGTCTTCACCGCGTTGGCGCCCGGAGCCAGCTGCACGCCGGCGAAGGTCGCGGGCTTGCCGTTCTCGCTGTTGACGAAGGTGAACGACTGCGGGCCGAGCTCGACCCGCGCGACGTCGCCGAGCACGACCTTCGAGCCGTTCGCGTTCGCGCGCAGCACGATCTTCGCGAACTGCTCGGGCGACGTGAGCTGGCCTTGCGCGGTGAGCGGCACGGTGACGCGCTGGCCTGGCAGGGCGGGCGCCGCACCGAGGCTGCCCGGGGCGATCTGCACGTTCTGCTGGGCGACGGCGTTCGTCAGGTCGTTCATCGACAGGCCGTAGGTGATCAGCTTCTGCGGATCGACCCAGATGCGCATCGCCTGTTCGGAGCCGAACAGTTGCACCTTGCCGACGCCGTCGACACGTCGCAGATCCTCGACGACGTTGCGCGCCATGTAGTCGGCCAGCGCGTTTTCGTCATAGCGGCCGCTGTCCGACTTCAGGCCGACGAACAACAGGAAGCCCGTGGAGGCAGACTCCACGATCACGCCGTTTTGCCGCACGACGGGCGGCAGGCGCGGCTCGACCGACTTGAGCTTGTTCTGCACCTCGACCTGCGCCATCGCCGAATCGGTGCCGGGCTTGAAGGTCGCGGTGATCTTCGCCTGGCCGGAGGTATCCGACGCCGATTCGAAGTACAGCAGGTTCCGGACGCCGGACAGCTCGCGCTCGATGAGGCTCAGCACGCTGTCGTTCATCGTCTGCGGCGTGGCGCCCGGGTAGGTGGCGGTAATGGTGACGGTCGGCGGCGCGACCGACGGATAGCGTGCAACCGGCAGTTCGGGGATGGCGATCAGGCCCAGCAGGATGATGAAGAGGGCGATCACCCACGCGAAGACCGGGCGCCGGATGAAGAATTGGGACATGGCTGGAGGCTCCCCGTGACTCAGTGCGACGAAGCGGTCTTGACCGCTTCAGGCGCCTTCCAGTCGGTCGCCGCCACGGGCGCGCCGTCGACCAGGCGCTCCATGCCTTCGACGACGACCTTCTGGCCTGCCTGCAGACCCGACTTGATGCGATAGCTGCGGTTCGTCAGCTCGCCTACTTCGATGGACTTCAGGTGCGCCTGGCTCTTCGCGTCGAGCACCCAGACCTGCGGCTTGCCGCCCGCGCGGACGATCGCCTGTTGCGGCACGGTCAGCGCGTTCTCGTAATGCCCACGCGGGATGCGGGCACGCACGTACATGCCCGGCAACAGCTCGCGCTTCGGGTTGTCGACCAGCACGCGCAGCAGCACGTCGCCGGTGCCCGGGTCGACGTTGACGCCCGAGAACAGCATGCGACCCTTCACGTCGTAGCGGGAGTCGTCGTCGCGCAGCACGTCGACCGGCAGCCCGTTGCCCGCGGTGTCCGGCCGGGCCGCGAGCGCGCCGCGCAGCGATTCGAGCGACGCGGCCGGCTGCCGCACGTCCACGTAGACCTGGTCGATCTGCTGGATGCGTGCCATCGGCTGGCTGTCGCTGCTGGCGACCAGTGCACCCTCGGTCACGAGGGCCTGGTCGATGCGGCCCGTGATCGGCGCCTCGACGGTCGCGAACTTCAGGTCGAGCTGGCGGCGTGCGAGCGTCGCACGGGCCTGCGCGACGTCGGCGGCCGCCTGGTCGCGTTGGGACACCGAGTCGTCGTACACCTGGCGGCTGATCGCGTCGGCCTCGACCAGCGGCTTGAGCCGGGTGGTCTGCACCTTGGCCCGCGCAAGCGCGGCTTCCGCGCGTTGCAGGGCCGCCGCAGCCGTGTCCATGTCGGCCTTGAACGGCGCCGGGTTGATCTGGAACAGCGGCTGGCCGGCACGGACTTCCGTGCCTTGTTCGAACAGCCGCCGCTGCACGATGCCGCTGACCTGCGGCCGGATCTCGGCGATCCGGACGGCCGCGACGCGGCCCGGCAGGTCTTCGGTCAGGTCGAGGGGCGCGCCCGCCAGCGTCATCGCCGCAACCGGGGTGGCCGGCGCCGCGGCCTGCTGTTCGGAGGGCCCGCAGCCCGCCAGCATCGCCGCTACCAGCGCGCACACGGCGCCGTAGCAGGCTCGTTTCTGATTTTTCATATGGACTCCATGGGACGCAGGCACCCAGCGGCCCGCATTTTCGGATCGAAGTGTGCGTGCGCCCGATGGAGTTTTTTGTGCGGAAAGATGGAGGTTTGATGGAGGGGGGAAAGCCTGGCGGGAGGGTGGTCCGGCGGCGGGGCGAGCCGGAAGATGACGGACGCCGGGGCGGCTTGGCGCTACCAGGAAGCGGGGGAGACGGCGCGGGCGTCCCGGAATGCCGCAATCATCCGATGAAATGCCGGTGGCCGTGCGTGCCATCGGCATACCCGGGCCGGTGCCCGGGGGATGATGGTGAGAGGTTCGCTTCGTTGGGGGCGACGCGGGTATGGATCAGGGCCGGCGCACCTCCCGTTCCGCTGCAAGGGCGGCCGGGGCGCAAGGGGGCGGGGCGGCGGCCGGCGCACAAGGCGCGTCGACCGCTCGCCGGGCGGTTTATCGCGGGTCGGTATCGACGGTGCGCTGCGTGGTGGGCGGCGGGTCCTTCCGGCTCGGCGCGGCTGTGTGCGCCGATGCGGGGCGGTCGGGCCAGTGCAACGCGAACGACGTGCCGCCGCGCGCGGTCGGGCGGCACGATGCTTCGCCGTCGTGCGCCTGCGCAATGGCCGCCACCACGGCCAGCCCCAGGCCGCTGCCGCCCTTCTGGTCGGAATGCGTATCGTCCACGCGCCGGAATGCATCGAAAATCTGCGCGGCGTAATCGGCCGGAATGCCCGGCCCTTCGTCTTCGACCTGTAAGTGGCACGTACCGTTTTCGACCCGTGTGTGAATGCGGATCGCACCGGGCACCGCGTAGCGCCGTGCATTCTCCAGCAGCGCGAGCAACGCCTGGCGCATCCGGAACGCGTCGCAATGCACGGGCCGCGTATCGAGATCGAGCACCATGTGTTGACCGGCCGCGGCCAGCGAATCCTCGAACATCTCGACGACCGCCTTGACGTGCTCCGCCAGATCGGTCTCCTGGAGGCTCACGCTCAGATGCCCGCTTTCGGCGAGGCTGATCACGCGGAGATCCTCGATCAGGCGCGTCAATCCTTCCGCCTGGGTCAACAGGCTTCGGAACAGCGCCTCGCCCGGCTGGAAGACGCCTTCCGCCAGCCCCTGCAACCGCCCGCGCAGGACCGTGACAGGCGTACGCAGTTCGTGCGCGATCGCGGCATTCCAGAACGCCTGTTCGTCCGTCATGCGCTGCAGCTGGGCCGCGAGCGCATTGAAGTCGTCCGCGATCAGCGCGGCTTCGCGAATCGATCGATCGCCGGCGACGGCGCGCGCGGTCAGGTCGCCCCTGGCGACGCGACGAATGCTGTCCGCGACCGAGTTGAGCGGCACCAGGATCCGATGTGCGAGCCGGGTCGACACGACAATGGCGAGTATCAGGCCGATCAGGAGCGTGATGCCCAGGCATATCCACTCGGGGGTGGACGGAATCCAGCTTGCCTGGTGGCAGAACTCGCCCCAGTGCCGGAGCATCACATAGTAAAAAACATAGGTCATCAGCACGACGATCAGCATGATGCCGAGCGCCAGTTCCGCCATCGACACCGCAATCTTGCGGCCTAGCCCACCGAGTTTCATTTCGTGCTCCCAAGCGTGGTGTTGCGTCGATTCACGACGGGATAGTCGCGCGGTTGGATGGTCGTGGCGTCAAGGGAGGGGTGTGATCGAGGCGGGCGAGCGGTATGCGTCGGGGCGTCGAGGTTTCCCGCGGCAGGTGTGTCGGAGGTGCGATGTCGCTCGAGACCGGAAAAGGCCGGGCTTGTATCGACGGGATGGTTCCCGACCGACAGGGAGGGCGGCTGAACAGCGCGATGTGTGCGGGACGGTATGGGTTCTTCAATCATGGTGTCCGCTTGGGATCCTGCTTTTCACTTCATCGAATCGCAATATTACCGCACGTAATTTTCCATCGGATGGAACGATGATTCGGTGTGCGTTGGAAGGCGCACGGCGAGATCGCCGCCCGGATACACTGACGCCTTCGCCGTATGCGTCGCGGCAGCGTGGGCCGTCGGCTGCGGATTCGTGGAGAGATCACCCATGAGCATCGTCGTTCGTCGAAACCGAAACCGGATCGCCATTCGCCTGTGTCACGTGCTGATCTCGGGCGCGTTGATCGCTTCCGTCGTTGGCTGTGCAGCGACGGCGGTCGACGATACGTCCATCGCGCCCGATCTGCATGAAACCGTCGTCAAGGTCCCGGTCGATGAAGGGGCTGGCACGCGGGACATCGTCGCCACCACCTACATGCCGGACGGCCCCGGGCCCTTTCCGCTGATCGTGCTGAGCCACGGCAGCCCGCCCGATCCGCGCGACCGGCCGAAGGTGCGCCGCTATCGCGCGTTGCCGCAGATCCGGACGTTCGTGCAACTCGGTTTCGCGGTCATCGTGCCGATCCGCCGCGGGTATGGGGCGACGGGCGGGGTCGACGAAGAGGATGCGGGTTCGTGCCGGCATCCCGATTACCTCACTGCGGGGCAGCAGGCCGCGCGCGATGTGCTCGCGGCCGTGCGGTATGCGCAGACGTTGCCGCAGGTGGATCGAAACCGTGTCGTGCTGGTCGGGCAATCGGCGGGTGGTTTTGCTTCGCTGGCGGCGGCGAGCTACGCGCCGCAAGGCGTGGTCGCGGTGGTGAACTTCTCGGGTGGACGTGGCGGGAACCCGACGACTCATCCCGGCATGCCGTGCGATCCGAAGCAGATGGCCGACACGATCGGGCATTTCGCGAGTACGACGCGGGTGCCGGTGCTGTGGCATTACGTGCAGAACGACAAGTATTTCGCGCCGGAGGTGGTGGCGACCTGGTTCGCCGCGTTTCAGGGGGCAGGTGGGCGCGGGCAGATGATTGTCGAACCGCCGTTCGGCAAGAACGGGCACGGGATGTTTGCGGTCAAGGACGCGATACCGATCTGGTTGCCGCACTTCGAGGCGTTTGTCGGGCCGTTGGTGGCGATGAAGTAGGGGGAATCGGGTCGGGCGTCCTGTTTGAAGCAAGGTCTTGCGACGGCCGTTACCGACAGCGGATTCAACCCGTCGATGCAACACACCAGACGCTGCGTAAGCAGTTGAGGTGTAGCCGTTCTACGGCACGTCGTATTGCCGACGGCTAGGGATCGATCGTCTCCGCGTGGTGAAAGATCTTTGCGACAATCATCCAATTCTGATCAAATTTCAGCAGATTGAGGTTGTCGACATAGACCTTCTCGAAGATGCGCACGCGAACCTGCGCAAACGCAATCTCGGATGACAGCATCTCGATCTGCAGGATGTCATCCATGCGAGGTTGTTGGATGCTTTTTGGCGGCTTTCGAGCGGCAATCTCTTCACGATATCGAGCAAACGAACGCAGGTTGAACTCGCCATTTTTCATGGTGAAGAGTGAACTCGACGGATGGAATACCTGGTCGAATTTGTTCAGGTCGCACTCGTACATTACGTCAAAGTAGATCTGCAAAGCGTGCTGAATTCCGTCGATTTCCATGTTGCGTTCCCCCTGCAAGAATGAGGTGTGTGAGGTATTGCTCGTGCGCAGTCATGCGCTCGGTCGGTAGATGACTTGGCCTGGTCGCAGCGCAATTCCGCACGGTTCGCAATGCTAGTATCGGCGAAACAGATTCGCGAACGTTTCATCGGACGGTGAACTATGGACGATACGCCCGATATTGCACGAGTCGCCAGACTCCTCGCCGACATGGCACGCACGAGGATCGTATGGACATTGATTGACGGATCCGCGCGCTCGGCGGGCGAATTGGCTTACCACGCGGGCATATCGGCTCAATCGGCCAGTGCGCACTTGACGAAGCTGGTCGAGGGCGGCTTGCTGGCCGTCGAAGCGCAAGGGCGCCATCGCTATTTTCGAATTGCCAGTACGGAAGTGGCGTGCATGATCGAGAGCATGGCCGCACTGGCATCGGGAACGGAGTTGGGCCTGCCGCAGTGCCTCGGATCGGCGCACTCGCCCACCGAGGCATTCATGTATGCCCGCACCTGCTATGACCACTTGGCAGGGGAAATCGCGGTGCGCGTACTCGCTTCGATGACGAAGGCGCGTTGGTTGCGACGCCAAGGCGTTGAGCTGGTTGCCACCCGGCTCGGCGAACGGCAATTGCATGCGATGGGCATTGACCTGGCTTCGGCGCAGGGAGAACGGCGTGTGTTCGCACGACCATGTGCCGATCTCACGCAACGACAGCCGCATCTGGGCGGAGCCCTGGGAACGCACATGCTCCGTCTGTACATCGATCAGAGCTGGATTGTCCGTTCGCCGAAGTCTCGGCTTGTCAGCGTTACCCCAAAGGGAAACGAGATGTTTGGGAAGCTTCTGAACATCGCTTGAACTGCAAGCGATCTATCAGTGATGCCACTCTGAGCAGCAGTGCTTCAGCCGCGATTGCGACGTTAGGGCGGACGATCGTTGACGATCGGGGCGTAAAGTCGAACGTCCGCTTCCGGACGTGACCCTGTGCCTGCGAGTAGCGGCTTCGGGCTGCGGCCAGTGAGAATGCTCAAAGGCGGCTGCTGATCACCCAGATACGGTGTCTATTTCCGCACGGAACCACGCCATCCTCAATGTCGGCCCAGATCAGATGTTTGGCTTGTGCAAGGCGGTCATTGCGGCAAATCCAAACCGAACTGCGCGACTAGGTCAGGGGAACCAAGAGACGTTGCCATCCGGGCAAAGACAATGCGCTCTGCTGTCGATGCGACTGCAAGTGCGGATCCGATCTCCTCAAGTGCGTTGACGTCGTCGTCCTCTGTGTGCAATTTGCTCCTCTGATCGATGTACCTAACGGCGAGTACAAGTGCCTTGGCTATTCCATCCATGCCTGCCTCCAAAAGGCCAAATGTGACGTGAAACACACGCACAAAAGAATGCTATTTGCGACCAATTTCCAACGAACGCTCCCAGCCGAATCTGGAAGTTCGTCGCCGGCCGGAGAACGGATAACTCTTTAGCAGCGCCGAACTTCACTTCCGGCTCGGAGCCGGCATCGCACTCCTCCTAAACGGTTACTCCGCGAAACGTTGAATGCGGTGCTTTTTCAATCTTTCAAGATACGAGCCTGGTGCCGGTTGAATTTCGCCGTCGGGTCCGGTCACGCAAATTTGCAGATTATCGAGGTGAACCTGTAGGCCAGGCGACAAGGCAAAGAATTTGATCAGATCCGGCCGGTCGACGCCCAACTGATAAAGCGAAATCCTGAGAAACTGTGAACCGACTTCCTCGCGTGGAACTGTGAGCGACCACCCGGAGTCTGCTCCGTGAGCGAGATCGCGCGTCAGCAGCAGGCGACTGGCGCTCTTGTACTCGACGTCTACAACCGCACTCTGCTGCAGCGACGGGAAGTCTGGTTCCAGAGTGGCGCCAATACTTTCGACCACATCTTTCTGGTTGCGCAAGTGCTTCAATGTGTTGTCGACCGAGTCAATGAACTTGATTGGAACCGCCTTCATATCAGGCTCTGTGAGCCGCAGGAAGCCGTCCGCCGTGGCCTCTAGCCTCGTCAGCATCCACCCGATCTGGATGGTCTCACCGGCCTGAAATCGTTCGCCGTCGGCGACTTGTCGTTCAAAGTAGCGCAATAACCAACTGATGTCCTGGGCGGGAATGGCACGATCGGAGACTCGAATCTGGAATTCCGGATGGCCCACCAACTGGCAATCGATGGTCCTTTGAATAGATCCGGTTGGCTGCCGCGCCCCTTGGGTCGAGTTGAGCGAGTGAAACAGGGAGCGAAAGCGCATAGTTCGTACTCTCAGATGACGAGCGATTGTCGACGATCCAGTCTGCGATGTCGACTGACCGAAACTGGCTGCGGATTCAACCGGTCCTGATGTCCGGCAACTGGCCGATTGCCGCCCGACGTGGGCGGCTGCACCCGACCCGATGCGGTCCTTGGGACCGACGCGAAGCAGGTGTCCGCTGTGGAACGTCTTTCGGCCGCGAAGTGAATCTGGCACCGAGACGTCGTTCCACGTCGGGGAGCATGTGGTACTCACTCCTCGATCGAGGGCAGCAGAGCCTGAGGCCAGTGCCGGACCTGAGCCATCCAACCCAACGCGCTTCACTGAAACGTGACGGACCTGAAGGGACGGTGGTCCGGAAGCCGGGCGATATTTTCAAGCGCAACGATAGCCATTCCCCGACCTAACTGCCGGACTGATCCGCCCCAACCACCTCCCTGGTGAAGGCGAGCAGGAGCTCGCCGAGCCGCACCGGCTGCTCCTGCTGGATCCAGTGACCAGCGCCGTCGATCAGCTCGATGCCTCCCATTCTCGTCGTCGCCTTCGTCCTCATCAGATCGAGCGCGCCCGGCGCCGAATACGTACCCCAATCGCGCTTGCCGCCAATGAAGAGCGACGGGACATCGATCGTCTTGCCCGAAAACAGGCGCAACTCGGCGTTCAGGTCAGGATCGGAAAAGACGCGATAAGCCTGCAGGGCGCCTTGAAACCCCGTGCGGCCATATTCTTCCGTGTACACCCGAAGTTCCGGCTCGGTGAGCCATTTGCTGGCCAGGACCTCGGCGGCAGAAGGGTGGAATGGAGCGACGGTCTCGGGCATCGTCTTGCCGAGATCCATGACGTAATAGGTGGGCATTTGCGCAAGCTCTGCCGCGGTTGGCGCCTTCAACGGATGCGGCTTGTTTCCCGGCCAGTCGGCGCTCTTGACGTAGAAAAATGCACGAAGAAACGCGTGCAAGCCTTGAGGGGGGTGCCACATGTCATGGTTCGCCTCCCGTGTGCTCAGGTATTGCTGGTAATACGCTCTCGGCGGGTCGAGCGCCGCCAGCGCAGCCGCCAACTTTTGATTGCCCGTGTTCGGTTGAACCGGCGATGTGTCGCTTTCCGCAATGTTGAACGGAAGCGTCGGTGGGCCGGGGAACGGTGCGCTCATCAGCACCACCGAGGGAAAGACGTCAGGTCGGGCTAGCGCACAATAGGCCGCGACGGGCGAGCCGAGGTCGTGCCCGACGAGCATTGCCGTACGCCGATGCCCCAACGCCAGAACCAGTCCGAGCGCGTCACGCGTCATGTTCAACAAGCTGAAGGGCGCTAGCGGGGCGTCATAGTCGTTGATCCAACCGGTGGTGCGACCAAAACCCCGCTGGTCGGGTGCCACGACGTGGTAGCCGGCGTCAGCCAGAATCGGGATCAGGTGTCGCCACCCGTAAGCCAAATCGGGAAAACCGTGCAGAAGCAGTGCGAGCGGCCGGCCGGGGTTCTCGTAGCCGGCCTCGAGAATATGGACATCGAGGCCGTTGACCCCGTGGATCATGCGCGAGCGGACCCGCTTCGGAAGCGTTCCATCGCCATATGTTGAGGTGGACAAGTCAATTCCTCCCATGGGGTTTGCGCGGGCGGGCCGAATCAACGACGCAAACAGGCTGACCGCGCCCATTGCCAGAAAGGCTCGGCGCGACGCCGATGGCCCGAAGCGAAGTGGGCGACTCATGACGGAACGCCCCGTCCCCGTGCAAGCGCTGCCTTCAGCTTCAGCGAAAACGCACGCGGCGAACAATTCGCACGGCTGCCGGGCAATCGAGGGCGATCAGCCCCCACAAGAAGGCGCGCTGCATACGGTGAGCGAGGAAACCCGCACGCTTCACCTTCGGCTTCAGCCATTCCTGCCGCCATCCGGGCAGGCTGTGTAGCACTGAACGAACTTTCCTGACTTGCGATCGGGTCGAGGGGCATAGCCGGGCTCCTGGTATGGTGATCACCATACTATGCCAATCGCCATAGAATCATCAAGCGAAACGTGCTATGTTCGCCGCATGCCACGTAAGACTGACGCCCGCGCTCGCGCGATTGCCACCGCCCAGCGACTGTTTCGCATCCAGGGCTACACTGCGACGGGATTGACCCAGATCCTTGAAGAAAGCGGTGCGCCCAAAGGATCGTTCTACTTTCACTTTCCACGCGGCAAGGCACAACTCGCAGAAGAAGCAATCGATGATTACATTGCGAATCGAATTGCTGTATTGCGTGAGATCTCGTCGAATACGACGGGTGATGCTCTGGATTTTGTTCATCAGATTTTCAAGGCATTCGCGGCCGAAATGGTCGCCTCTGATTTCCAGTACGGATGCCTGATGCAAAATCTGGCGAATGAGCTGCCCGCGCTCGACGCCGAGCTGACCAAACGGGTCGCGCGCGGATTTGTCGAGTCGACCGAGATCATTGCGGAGCATTTCAGGGGGTGCGGTTTCGCTCCCACGCGCGCGTCCTCTACCGCAGCCGCGTTGGTCGCCGCGCTCGAAGGCGCGCGGACGATCGCCCGCCTGGAACGCACGCCCGCTATATTCGAGGCGCTGGCACAGGTGAGTGTGCAAAGGTGGGCCGATCCCGAGAGGTGATCCGGTCCAATGTTCTCGGCCGGACGAAATTGGCACCGATCATCCTGTGAAGAGCGTCGGTCTTTCGCGAATGTCCGTTCGCAGACGCTCAGCCGCCGGATGAACGTCTTGTCATTGTTCATTGCGACCGCCACGATCAGGTTGGCTTCGGTTCGAGCGCGAATATGTCACGCTGATTCTCTCGCCTGCGTTCGCTTGGACCGCGCCGAGGCAGCCGGGCAACTTGAACGCATGGAGAATGGGCATGCAGACGAATTCGACGAAGGCTGAACCGATCGGCCTGCCGGCAACCTCACGGCTGAGCCGGTCGTACGGCAACGCTGATTTTGCCGACGCATTTTCGGTGGACTTGCCAACGACTGCCTGCAACGACGCAGAGTCTCTCGCTCGATACATCTTTGCGGGGCAACCCAAGTGGATCGCGATGCTGCTGGGCGTTCGCGACATTGCCGTATGGCCATTCGGCCTTAAAAGAGCGATCGATCTGAAAGTCGCGAAGGGCGACCGGCTCAGTATTTTCCGCGTGTTCGAACGACATGAAGACGAGATCATTCTGGGCGAGGACGACACGCATCTTGATTTCCGCATGTCGGTTCTCGTGCAGCCTGCGTCCGAGGACCGGCCCCAGCGATTGATCGTCACGACGCTGGTCTTCTACAACCGCCTGCTGGGTCGGGCCTATCTTGGCGTTATCGCTCCGTTCCATCGTCTGGTCGTGCGAGCCTCGCTCGACCGGGCACAGAAGGCCGGATGGCCAGGCCGGTAGCGGCGATTCCGATCAACGCGCCTTCCAGCGGGCCGTAGACGACCTGACCTCAACGTGGCTTCCGTCGAACCCGTGAAGGCTCATCTCCTGGCGTCGTAGTCATCCGGTCGAGATCGAGTTGTTCAGTAGTCCAACTCATGGGTGCCGGTCGCCCCGCCGCTGCAACCGAAGCGACCGAAGAGTAGTCGTTCATCAATGAAGTCAGGCCACAGCTGCAATTTCAGGCAAATGCCGGCTGGTTCTTGGCACTCGGGCGTTCCCGCATTCTCTTGTACCAGGCGAGAAGGGCTTCACACTTCGACCCGTTGCGGAGCTTGACGTCGAAAGTCGAGATGTCTGCTCGGAGGTAACAAGCGGTCGTTGCTTGCCGATAACATGCCGCTGTGTACTTGACGAGGGCGCTTACGCGAAGGGGAACGGGCCTTCGAAATGCCCCACGTAACACAAGTGGGAGACCGCCGACTGACCGCGACCTGTCCAGCGATGCAGCATGTATGCAGGCGGTTCGAGAAAAGAAGCGGGCTGCGCGTCCGCTTCAACTCGCAGCGCAATCTGGGTGGTCGTGCTCGGGCAGGTGAGTACCGGAACGCTCCCGAGACGCGTCTGCATTGACCGATGGACGTGCCCGGCAAGAATGCGATCCACGTTGCTATGCCGCGCAAGAACCCTGGCAAATGCATCCGCATTTCGCAACCCGTAGATGTCCAGATAAGGAATGCCGGTCATGAACGGTGGATGGTGCATGACGATAACCACGGTTCGACTGCGATGCTCGGTCAGTTCACTGTCGAGCCACGCCAAGGTATCGGCGTCTAGTTCACCGTGATGTAGTCCAGGAACGGAGGTGTCCAACGCCACGAGGCGTAGTTCGCCCACGTCTAGCGCGAACGAGAGTGCACCCTCGTTCGGAAGCCACGCGTGATCCGAGAACGCGGCTCGCAGCTTGCCACGGTCGTCATGATTACCCGGCAGAACCACGAACGGTCGCCTCAACGCGACAAGCAATTCGCGAAGTTTTTGATACTCGTCTTCGGTGCCCTCGTCCGTAAGGTCGCCGGAGATGACGACCAGGTCCGGCTCAGGTCGAATGCGGTTCAGCGAATCGACGGCTGCCGAAAACATGACATTCGAATCCACAGCGTCTTGATATAGGACACCGTGAGGCCGGACATGAATATCCGAAAGTTGTGCGATGACCGTCATTCAGCGCTCCGTTTAATTTGACCTGCCCGTACATGGATCACAGAGATTGTGGGCCGAACAAAATTCGCCCATCGACAGAGCCTTTCTGTGGCAACGAGCTTGCTCCGCGTGACGCTAACTTGCGGACGTTCGGCTGAGCATCTGCACAGAACGTCGGCTGTCAGGCACGGAGAATAGGCGCTTTCGTCCCGGATGGGACTTTCGTCGCGGCTCTTTCAACGGCCCTTCGTTGCCGGCAAGCGGTCGTACGTACGACATGCGCGAACTGCGAAGCTGTCGGTTAGTCGCGGCACATGCAAAGCTCGAACTCGTGTCCGTCCGGGCTGCTCAATACGATGCTTTTCATGGACTCGATCTTCAATCCGTCCATCACGACGGAGGCTCCGTTTTCTGTTGCCCGCTTCACGAATTCGTGCAGCGCATTTTCTTCGAACTCAAAGACAGGCACGGAGCTGCTACCTTTTATCTCATCTCCAAAATCGTTCAACAAAAGGCCCAGTCTGTTTGTGCCGATCATGAATTCAGTCCACTTGCCGGACTGCTTAAGCGGTCCATATCCGAGAAGTCGCTCCCAGAAAGACGTGGACTCCCCCATATCACTCACCTTCAAATACACGGTACGAAGCTTCATGACATACCCCCGAAATGGATTCCAGCTGAATGTATCAGACGCCAAAATAACTGGATCACAGCAGCGTCCATCAGACTCATGCAGTGACTGACGCTTGGTCATGCCTTCAACAGGCATGACCGTCCATACGCGGATGTACGATTGTCACGTAGGAACGTCGCTTCCTGGCCGGATGCAGCCCGACACGGTCGGCCGTAGCCGACCGAAGCGTTCAGTCGCCCCTCTCGGCAGCTGTCGTTCGAACCCGGACCAACGATCCGGCTCGTTCCGATTCACGGTGCATGCCGCAACGGCTAACGAATCCGATCACGACGTATCATCGCCGACAGGATATATCCGGCAATACGTGGGTTCTCCCTGATTCGCCGGGTGCTGTAGCCATACCAGTCCTGACCATATGGCACATAGACGCGCACGTTGAATCCTTGCGAAAGCAAAGCGTTACGCAGCGGTTCGCACACCCCCAGCAGCATTTGGAACTCGAATCGTGACCTATCGACCTGCTCGCGTTGCAGCCAGTTGGTTAGCGAGTCGATCAATTGTGCGTCGTGGGTTGCAATGCCCACGAATGATCCCGCCTGAATCGCACTCACGACGTGCCGAGCAAAGTGCGCGTTGATTGCTGTCCGATCCCTCGATGCACCGGCGACGAGATGCTCATTTGCCTCCGCATAAATTCCCTTGCAAATGCGCATGCGGCTCTTGCGAGCGTTGAGCAAAACGATGTCTTCGTTCGTACGCGTCAAATACGCTTGCAACGCGATTCCGATTGGATGTGCGTCGGCTTCGAGCTTCAAGAATGTGTCGAGTGTTTTCTGGGTGCAACTGATGTCCTCCATGTCGATGCACGCGCTGATTCCGTGCGTTACCGCCGCTCGTAGAATCAACGCGACGCGCGCCGTGCATGCGTCTTCGTCGAGATGCAACCCCAGCGCGGTCAGTTTTATCGACAGCTCGGCAGGCTCGTTATGCACGCCAAGCGCGTGAACGAGATCGAGATAGTCGCGAGTCATCGACTCCGCCTGAGCGACCGTCGACGCAGTCTCGCCCAGCACATCAACGGTCGTTCGGAAGCCTGCTGCGTGGAGCGCGTGAATGCGCGCGCGGGCATCGGAAAGTGTTTCGCCAGCGATATAGCGGCGCGAAATCTTACGGATCAGCGAACGGGGAACGAGCGGGATGGCGTGAGCCGCCATCGTATTGAAAATACGCATGTCGTGGTCTCGTGAAAATGCAATCGCACGAATCTGGACGCGATAAGTCGATTCGAGCGAGATCCCCGGACTGTTATTGGCAACAGGTCCGGGACGAATGCCAACGCGGATGCAATCACTGCATCGACACCGGCTTTCAGTGCGTTTTCGAGGGAGGCCAGGCAGCTGCGTACATTGCTTGAGTGGGGTCTGCTGCAGTTCGCTACGGATGGGTCAATGCCTGTTTTCGTTTGTCGATCAGGCACTGCGAATCGTAGCATGAGCGAACGAACGGCGGTCATGGACCGATGCGCGGCGCGTTGAGGTTGCGATGGTCAAGAATTGCCGTGCTCCTGCCCGATGTCTCATCTTGGCCGGTTGCCGTCTTCGAGCAACGATTCCGCGGAAGATCTCTACCCCGACGTCGTGCCCATCGCGGCTCAAGGTAAACCCGTAGTCCGAAAGCCACCGCGCAAACCTGGCCATCTCGCCGGCACCAGCCCGCCAGCGCGGCACACAGCTTGCTCGCCAATCCCCAAACC
>NZ_SCNZ01000021.1:0-138795 GCF_005502655.1 Burkholderia sp. 4NA327C6
GTTCTTCAGGTACTGGATCGCGACGGTCGCAACCGCACTGTCCGATGCGATGACCGCCGCGTGCGACTACTACCGCAAGCAGTTGCGCGGCGCGACCGTCGCGATCCAGTACCTGAAGAACCGGGGCCTGACCGGCGAGATTGCCGCGCGCTTCGGGCTCGGCTATGCGCCGGACGGCTGGCAGAACCTCGAAGCCGCGTTCCCCGACTATCGCGACGAGTCGCTCGTCGAGGCGGGGCTCGTGATCGTCAGCGAGAAGACCGATGCGCAGGGCGTCGCGCGCCGCTACGACCGGTTCCGCGAGCGGATCATGTTCCCGATCCGCAACGTGAAGGGGCAGGTGATCGGCTTCGGCGGCCGCGTGCTCGGCAGTGGTGAGCCGAAGTACCTGAACTCGCCCGAGACCCCGCTGTTCAACAAGGGCAGCGAGCTGTACGGCCTGTTCGAGGCGCGGCTCGCGATTCGCGAGCGCAAGTACGTGCTGGTCGTCGAAGGCTACATGGACGTCGTCGCGCTCGCCCAACTCGGGTTCCCGAACGCGGTCGCGACGCTCGGCACCGCATGCACGCCGATTCACGTGCAGAAGCTGCTGCGCCAGACCGATACGGTCATTTTCAGTTTCGACGGCGATTCGGCCGGGCGGCGAGCGGCCCGGCGCGCGCTCGAGGCTTGCCTGCCGCATGCGGGGGACAACCGCACGATCCGGTTCCTTTTTCTGCCGGCCGAGCACGATCCGGACAGCTACGTGCGCGAATTCGGCGCGGACGCGTTCTCCGAGCAGGTCGAGCGCGCGATGCCGCTGTCACAATTTTTGCTGAACGAAGCAATTTCCGGCAAGGCGCTCGATCAGCCGGAAGGCCGCGCGAAGGCGCTGTTCGATGCGAAGCCGTTATTGCAGGCGCTCCCCGCGAACGCGTTGCGCGCGCAGATCATGCACATGTTCGCCGACCGCCTCGACATTCCGTTCGAAGAGGTTGCGGGGCTGTCCGACGTCGATACGCGGATCGCGGCACCGCCGCGCCAGGCGCCTGCGCGCAGCGAGCGGCGCCGCGTGACGGACAGCGAAAAGCGCGCATTGCGCACGCTGGTGATGCATCCGCGCATCGCGTCGCAGCTCGACGATGAGCAACTGGCGACCCTGCGCGCGTTGCCGCGCATCGGCGAACTGTTCGCGGAAGTCGTCGATCATGCGCGCGCGCTGGGCGACGGCGCGGAGTTCCGGCTGCTGTCGGATGTGCTGCGGACGTCCTCGAATGGAGCGACTTACGAGGAAATCTTCCGCGAAATTCTGGACTATGATGAAAACGTCCGTGATTTGCTGTTACAGAATCCGGAAGACGAGACGGTGCCCGAGCGGCAGCGTGAACAGGAACGGATCGCGGCGGAGGAACTGCAGGCGGCGGTGCTCAAGATGCGTTACGACGCCTGCTGCGACCGGCTTGACAGGCTGGCGCGGCAATCCACCTTCACACCCGAGGAATTGGCCGAATTGACGGAATTGAACCAGCAGCGAACCGACATGAAGCGTCGGCTCGGGCTGTAGGCGGCAGGGGAGCTTAGAGAGGGCTCCCCAGCGTGCTATAATATAAGGTTTCCAGCGGTTTGTTTTCCAAGCAAAGGCGAGAATCGCGATGGCAAAGACGACAGGCGGAAAGAAAGCAACAGGCAAGGGCTCGACGGAGCCGACCAAAAAGGTCACAGCGGCCAAGTCTGCTTCTTCCACCAGGACAACGTCTTCAGCCACGTCAGCTTCTGCAGGAAAGAAAACCGCGGCCGGCACTGCTCAGGCTGCGCCGGCGCCGGCAGCCAGAACACGGGCTGCCGCCAGACCCGACTCCGGGCCGGCCAAGCCGGCGGCGAAGCGGGCAAGTGCGAAAAGCGCAAGGGACACGACTGCCGCCGCGGACGAAACGGCAGTACGTACTACTCATGCACCCACGGTTCAACCGGCTGTCGTCCAGCAGCCGCGAGTCGATATAGCCGGTACGGCGAACTCCATGACCAAAAAGCTGAACGAAGTATCCGTCGAAGACGACGCAAATCAGAGCGACGAGCAGCCCGCAGCAGCAGCGGCTGCACCGGGCAAATCCAAGGTGCGCGATCGTCGCGCCAAGGAAAAGGCGCTACTGAAGGAAGCGTTCGCGACGAGCACGCCGGGTACGGCCGAGGAGCTCGAAGAGCGCCGCGTGAAACTGCGCGCGCTGATCAAGCTCGGCAAGGAGCGCGGCTTCCTCACGTACGCCGAAATCAACGACCACCTGCCGGACAACTTCACCGAGACCGAAGCCCTCGAGGGCATCATCGGCACGTTCAACGACATGGGCGTGGCGGTCTACGAGCAGGCGCCGGACGCGGAAACGCTGCTCCTGAACGACAACGCGCCCGCCGCGTCGTCGGACGATGAAGTCGAAGAGGAAGCGGAAGTCGCGCTGTCCACCGTCGATTCGGAATTCGGCCGCACGACCGATCCGGTCCGGATGTACATGCGTGAAATGGGCACGGTCGAACTGCTCACGCGCGAAGGCGAAATCGAGATCGCGAAGCGGATCGAGGACGGCCTGCGCCACATGGTGATGGCCATCTCCGCGTGCCCGACGACGATCGCCGACATCCTCGCGATGGCCGAACGCGTCGCGAACGAAGAGATCCGCGTCGACGAACTCGTCGACGGCCTGCTCGATCCGAATGCTTCGGACTCCGCCGATACCGACGGTTTCTCCGCGAAGGAAGCGGAAGCCATCGAGAACGAGGACGAGGAAGCCGAAGAGGAAGAGGAAGAAGAGGAAGAGGAAGAGGAGGAGGACGACGGTGCCGCGCAGGCATCGGCCAACGCCGCCCAGCTCGAAGCCCTCAAGCGTGCGTCGCTCGAGAAGTTCTCGCAGATCAGCGAGTGGTTCGACAAGATGCGCCGCGCATTCGAAAAGGAAGGCTACAAGTCGAAGGCCTACCTGAAGGCTCAGGAAACGATCCAGAGCGAGCTGATGACGATCCGCTTCACCGCGCGTACCGTCGAGCGCCTGTGCGACACGCTGCGTGCGCAGGTGGACGAAGTGCGTCAGGTCGAACGCCAGATCCTGCACATCGTCGTCGACAAGTGCGGCATGCCGCGCTCGGAATTCATCGCGCGCTTCCCGGGCAGCGAGACCGATCTCGACTGGGCCGAGAAGATCATGGCCGAAGGCCATTCGTACAGCGCGGTGCTGTCGCGCAACATCCCGGCGATCCGCGAACAGCAGCAGCGCCTGCTCGACCTGCAGGCGCGCGTCGTGCTGCCGCTGAAGGACCTGAAGGAAACCAACCGCCAGATGGCGGCCGGCGAACTGAAGGCGCGCCAGGCGAAGCGTGAAATGACCGAGGCGAACCTGCGTCTCGTGATCTCGATCGCGAAGAAGTACACGAACCGTGGCCTGCAATTCCTCGACCTGATCCAGGAAGGCAACATCGGCCTGATGAAGGCGGTGGACAAGTTCGAATACCGTCGCGGCTACAAGTTCTCGACCTATGCGACGTGGTGGATCCGTCAGGCCATCACGCGCTCGATCGCGGACCAGGCGCGCACGATCCGTATTCCGGTTCACATGATCGAGACGATCAACAAGATGAACCGCATCTCGCGGCAGATCCTGCAGGAAACCGGTCTCGAGCCGGATCCGGCAACGCTCGCCGAGAAGATGGAGATGCCGGAAGACAAGATCCGCAAGATCATGAAGATCGCGAAGGAGCCGATCTCGATGGAAACGCCGATCGGTGACGACGACGATTCCCATCTCGGCGACTTCATCGAGGACACCAACACGGTCGCTCCGGCGGATGCCGCGCTGCATGCGAGCATGCGCGACGTCGTGAAGGACGTGCTCGATTCGCTGACGCCGCGCGAGGCGAAGGTGCTGCGGATGCGCTTCGGTATCGAGATGAGCACCGATCACACGCTCGAGGAAGTCGGCAAGCAGTTCGACGTCACGCGTGAGCGGATCCGTCAGATCGAGGCCAAGGCGCTGCGCAAGCTGCGTCACCCGAGCCGTTCCGACAAGCTGAAGTCGTTCCTCGAAGGGAACTGATTTCCAGCGTCTCTTGCGAACGCCGCCGGTATCCGCGTGATGCCGGTGGCGTTTCTCTCCTTTGTTGTTACAATGCCGGCCCGGCTTCTTCGTCGGGGCAGCGTGTGACACGCTTCGCTTCTCATCAGGGCTTGTAGCTCAGCGGTTAGAGCAGTCGACTCATAATCGATTGGTCGCGGGTTCGAACCCCGCCGGGCCCACCAGATTTCATGCGCGCGTTCGCGTAGCATGCCGAAAACCCGCGATGGCTTCATGCGTCGCGGGTTTTTCTTTGCGGGCACGCGTGACTCATGTGGTGATCAGGAAGTACCGAGAGGGTGCCGCGCGACCGTCAATCGAAGTATGCTGTAGCGCGGCCGTTCCACGCGCGACACCGGTTGCGGCCGAAGGAAAACCAGACAGCCCCGCGATCCATCCGGCGGCGAAAATAAACAGCTTCGGCCGGGAGTGGGACGGCAATCATGACCATGCTGCGTTCGTGGGGTGCGCTTCTTTCGTTGCTGGCGCTCGTTGCATGCGCGAGCCTGCCGCCGCAGGCCGAGCGCGCGCAGACGCACGCATACACCGATACCGACAACACGCGGCTGGGTGTCGCGTTTCGGCAGCAGGCCAGTACGCATCCGGGGCAGGACGCGTTTCATCTGCTGACCGATCCGGTCGATGCGCTGGATGCGCGCGTGTTGCTGGCCGATCGCGCGGATCGCTCGATCGACCTTCAGTACTACATCTGGCATGACGACCTGACCGGGCACGAACTGGCCGACGCGATCATCCGCGCGGCCGATCGCGGCGTGCGCGTCCGTGCGCTGCTCGACGACCTCGGCACGAACGCGGACGATCGCAAACTGCTCGAGATCAGCTCCCATCCGAACATCGAGATCCGGCTCTTCAACCCGGTTGCCACGCGCCGGTTCAAGAAAATCGGCACCGTGTTCGAGTTCTCGCGCGTCAACCGGCGCATGCACAACAAGGCGATGATCGCGGACAACCAGGCGGCGATCGTCGGTGGCCGCAATATCGGCGACGAGTATTTCGGCGCATCGTCGATGCTGGAGTTTGGCGATCTCGACGTCGTCGTTCACGGCCCGGTCGTGAAGGACATCTCGACCGAATTCGATACGTTCTGGAATTCCCCGTACGCGTATCCGATCAGCGCGCTGGTCGGGCATGACGCGGCGCCGGGCGGGCTGGACCGCGAGCGCGAACGGTTGCGCGACTACCTGAGGGCCATGGAAGACAATCCGTACGTGCTCGAGGCCAGGCAGCGGCTCGACCGGATCGTGCATGGGCAGGGTACGGAACTGTCGTGGGGGCACGCGACGGTGCTGTACGACGATCCATCGAAGATCGCACATGCGCCGAAGGACAGCGACGGACACCTGATGCCGCAGTTGCGGGCGCTCGCATTGCAGCCCGAACATGACCTGCTGATCGTGTCGCCGTATTTCGTGCCGGGCAGGGAGGTCGTCGAGCGGCTGCGTGCGCTCACGGCGCGCGGTGTGCGCGTCACGGTGCTGACCAACTCGCTCGCGTCGACCGACGTCGCGGCCGTGCATGCCGGCTACCGGCACTACCGAAGCGATCTCGTGGCGGCCGGCGTGCGGCTATACGAGCGGCGGCCGTCGGGTGACAAGAGTATCTCGAAGCAGGTCATCATCGGGTCGTCGCGTGCGTCGCTGCATGCGAAGACCTACGTGTTCGATCACAAGAACATTTTCATCGGTTCGATGAACCTCGATCCGCGCTCGCTGAACCTCAACACGGAGATCGGCGTTTACTGCGAGAGTCCGGCGATTGCGTCGCAGGTGGCCAACGATCTGGAGGCGCGGCTCGATCGCATCGCGTGGCGGGTCGAATTGAAGCCCGATCCGGCGGGCAACGGGCGGCTCAAGTGGATTCAGACCGATTCGGACGGCACGGTCACCGAGCTCGATCACGAACCGGAAGTGTCCGCCCCGCGCCGCATGGAAGTCTGGTTTCTCGGGCTGTTTCCGATCGAGTCGCAACTGTGAGCGACGATGCCGCGCGCGGCATTCATCAACGCGTGCGGCCGTGCTGCTCGATGACGGCCGCGAACTGCATCGTCGCGGTCTCGATCGTCGTGTCGCTGAGCCCCGAGTATCCCAGCACGAAGCCGTTGTACGGCCGGCCGTCGCCGACCCGATAGCTGCTCAGCGGCTGAAGCAGCACGCCATGCGCGGCTGCGGCGCGGGCGACGTCGGTATCGTGCAGCGGCATCGCGAGATCCGCCGAAAGATGCATGCCGCCCGGGCTTTCGCGAACGCTCAGCACGGCGCCGAGGTGGCGGGCGAGTGCGGCTTCGAGGCTGCGCCGCCGTTCGGCGTACAGCGTCCTCATCCTGCGCAGGTGTCGCGCAAAGAGGCCGGTGTCGATGAATTCGGCCATCGCCAGTTGATCGGCCGAGTGGCCGCGATGGACGAGTTCGCGCAGCGTGCGGGTGAAGCGGTCGACCAGGATCGGCGGAACCACCATGAAGCCGAGCCGGAGGGCGGGAAACATCGTCTTGCTGAAGGTGCCGAGATAGCAGACCGGTGCGTCGGCATCGAGGCCCTGGATCGCGGGCAGCGGCTGGCCGCCGTGGCGGAACTCGCTGTCGTAATCGTCCTCGATGATCCACGCACCGCACGCCCGTGCGTGCTCGACGAGCGCCGCGCGCCGCCGGGGGCTCATCAGTGCGCCGAGCGGGTACTGGTGCGACGGTGTCGTATAGATCAGCCTGGGCGGGCGGGTGTGCCACTGCTCGTCGGTTGGCGCCATTCCTTCGTGGTCGACCTCGATCGGCACGAGCTTCAGGCCGGTCGACCGGAATGCGGTTCGGGCGCCGTTGTAGCAGGGGTTCTCGAGCCAGCCATATTCACCGGGATTCGCCAGCATGCGTGCGCACAGTTCGAGGCTGCTTTGCGTGCCGTCGGTGATGAATACCTGGCCTGTTTCGCAGCGCACGCCGCGCGAGACCCGGATGTAGGCGGCCACGGCACGCCGCAATTCGGGCAGCCCTTCGACCGGGCCATAGGCGAGCTGCGCGGGCTTGACGGCTCTCCACGCGCGCTCGATGCAACGGCGCCATTGGGCAACGGGGAATTCGTCGAGCGATGGGAGGCCGGGAATGAACGGCAACATGCGTTCGGGTTCGGGATCGACGTTCTCCAGCCCGTGCACGCGCTCGGACAATCGAGCCGGGGCCGGGCCGCGTTCGATTCCTGCACTGGAACGGCCGCACCCGTCCCATTGCGTGATCGTCCCGTTGCGCGTGGCCGCCACGAAGCCTTCCTCGGCAAGGCGCTCGTACGCATAGACCGCCGAATTGCGCGCGATACCGAGCTCGGCCGCAAGTACGCGCGTCGACACGAGCCGCGTGCCGGGCGGGATGTGCCCGTCCAGCAGCAGGTTGCGCAGGCTCCGGTAGAGGGCTTCCTGCTGGCTGTGGCGCGTCGAGCCGTGCTGTCTGGAAAGCGATGAGACGAGCAGCGCGAGATCCATGGGCTGGTTCCAGAATTTTTCGTTGAGCTGGTTCTTTTGAAGATTCGACGCGCGTCGTATCGTTCACGTTCACGTGGTGCTGGCCCGTGCGCGGGCATGTCCAGCGATCGTCACGGATAGCGGCACGCGCGTATTTTGATCGATTTGGCAAGCGACTGTCGATGGGATGATCGACAGGTCATACGCGAGTGGAAGCTCTTGCGTTCGATTCTATTAACTTCGTAGTGCAAATATATTTGGAGTGAATGCCCGTGCTTTGCCGAAACGTGGGCTGCTCGATGCGCGCAAGGGCGCGCAAACAGGAAAACGAAACATGAAAGACCAGGCCGTCATCTCCCCCACGTCCCGCACCACCATCCGCCGCCTGCCGGAACTGGCGAGCCACGATCGCGAGATGCTTCATCGCATCGTGGACGAGGCCTACGTGTGCCACATCGCATTCGGTTCGGGCGAGGACACGCACTGTATCCCGACCGCGCACTGGAGACGGGGCGATGACCTCTATATTCACGGGTCGAACGGTAGCCGGATGATCAAGGCATTGGCGGCGGGTGCGCAGGCTTCGGTCGCGATGACGTTGCTGGACGGTCTCGTGTTGGCCAGGTCGGCCTTCAACCATTCGATGAATTACCGATCCGCGGTGATCTACGGGCGATTCGAGACGGTGGAGGGCAGTGCGGACAAGCTGGCGGCCCTGGATGCATTGATGGACAAGATCGCGCCCGGTCGCAAGCATGCCGCGCGGCCCGGCAACGAGAAGGAAATCAATGCGACCAGCGTGCTGCGAATTGCGCTTGCGGAAGCAGCGGTAAAAGTCAGCGATTCAATGCCGTCCGACAAGGAAGAAGATCTCGCGCTTGCTGTCTGGACGGGGATCCTGCCGCTGAAGATGACGCGCGGTGCGCCGGTCCCTGCCGAGGGCAACGTGCCGGTACCGGATTATGTCCGGAACTGGGAGGAGTAAGTTGCGCGGCAAGGCCGTGCGGCTTCGCACGGCAACGAGACGCGTTCTTGCCGGCCGGCAGTGCGAATGCCGCGCTGCCGTCACGGCGTGCATTTCACTCGGTGCGATGCTCATGCGTCTCGTGCGGCGGATGCGACTCCGCAGGGTGCGGATGCGGTGCGGGCGCGTGCTCGGGGGCCGGTTGCCGAGGTTGCGGTGCCGCGTGTTCTCGCGGTTGCGCTTCGTTGTGCGGTGGCGCCTCTTTATGCACTTGCTGCGGAGTCTCGTTGCGTTGCTGCATGGCTTCGCGCTGCCGTTGCTGCTCCGCATCGTGTTGCTGCAACGCCTCGCGCTGCTGTTGCTCCGCTGCGTTGTGTTGCTGCATTTCCTCGCGTTGCTGCTGCTGTACGGCGTTGCGCTGTTGCATCGTGTCGCGCTGCTGCTGAGCCTCGTTGCGCTGTTGCTGCTGCTGGGCGGCTGCACGATTTTCCTGCGCGGTGTGCTCCTGCTGCATTGCCTGCTGCCGCTCCTCGCGCATCGCACCGGGCGCATGTTGTCCCGGTGCTTCGGCATGCAGTTCATTCGCCCGGTTCTGCGCGAACGCGTCCGGCGACGGCCGCGCGCCGGGGCGCGCGTCGTTCGCGCCGAAGTGCGGAATCGTCATCGGCACGGCGCCCGGGTGTTGCTCCATGGCCTGCCCGCGCATCGGCTCTGCGCCCGGCTGCATCGTGTTGCGTTCGATCGTCGTATTCGTCGTGTTGTTGGTGACGTTGCCGCCGTAGTTGTTCGTGATTCGCGTGTTGCGGATGTTGGTGATGTTGTTGATCACGGTGGTCGACTTCGACACGTACGTGGTGTGGTTGTACACCACCGCGGGGCGCTGCCAGCCGCCATGCCAGCCGGGGCCTTCCGGACGAGGTGCGCCCCAGTTCATGCCCCATGCATGCCAGCCCCAGTCGTGGTGCCCGAAGATCGCGGCGCCGACGGCGATGCCGACGCCGAACGTGATCACGCCGGCGGTAACGATTTCGCCCGTGCTGTATGAAGGCGGCCGGTACACGTAGCCGGGGTAGGCCGAAACCGGCTCGCCGTAGACGACCGTCGGGTTGTACGACGGGACATAGACGACCTCCGGCTGTGCCGATTCGATCTCGATGGCCTGCGCGGGGGGCGGCACGATCGCCGGCCCGGCGTAGACGACGGGCGCATCGGTAGCCGGGGTATAACCGGTCGGTGCGGCCTGCGCGACTTGCGTGACCCGCATCTGGCCGCTCGAGCGGAGATGGCCGGACGTCTGCGCGCGCTGGCGCATCACCTGGATCGCGTTCATCACGTCGGTCGGATCGTTGTAGTACGCCTGGCCGAGCGACGTGGTCCAGGCCGGATTCGACGCCATCTGCGACAGCACCGCGGGGAACGCGGTCAATGCCTTGACGGACGGATCCCACGGCTGCGTATCGGCGGCGGTTGCGAGTGCCTGTCCCTTCAACGAAGGATTCTGCGTGACCCAGTTATTGGCGGCCGTGACCTGGTCCGGGTACGTTGCCCCCGCCAGCACGAGTGCGACGAGCTTGTCGGGGAACAGTGCGATCGGCGCGACCATCTGGTAGAGCTGGTCGGCAGTCGGCGGCGTGTAGGCAATGGGTGCCGACGCGGGCTGCGCCGCCGCGGCCGCGCTCGCGTCGCTGGCCGGAGTGGCGGCGCTGCTGTCGCCGTTCCTGTTGCAGGCCGAGAGGCCGAGCAGCGACACGATGAGGGACGACGCGATCAGCGTTCTGACGGGGCGGTGTGCACGTGTGTTGTTCATGTTGTTCGTTCGGTGTTGTGTCGGCGTTGGCAGGCACGCGGGCCGCGCGACCGGCTTGAGCCCGGTATCGCGACCGTTGTCGCATGCTCCGGGGGCATCGACCGGGGCAGGCGGTGAGGCCGTGTTCGCATGGTGGTCGTTCCGCGACGAATCGATATACCCAGTTAAACGCACGACACGCACGTAAGTTGTCTGCGTGTTGTGTAACAGTGTGTGTGCCTTGCAGTTCGTAAGCGGGCGGTGCTGCCGGGGTAATGAACATGAAAGTTGCTTGCGCAACGATTGCAAGGTCGGTGAGGGCGTCGTCGCACCGGGAGCTGCTCCGCGACAGTAAGCGGAACGCAAAAAACCCGCGAAGGCCTTGCGGCCCTCGCGGGTTGTTCAAGCGATCACTTCCGGTTCCCTGCATGCGCTGCGGTGCGCATGCGGGACCGGAGCAGTCATCGATCCATCAGCGTGCGAAATCCGACGTGCCCTGGATGAACGTGTTGAGCTTCGAGATGTTCACGCTGCCGAAGCCCGTCGTCGCGTCCCAGCCGGCCTTCGCCTTGTAGCCGTAGGTGCCGCTGCCGTTGTTGCCGGACGTGACGTCGTGCAACAGGGCCGCGTTGCTCGGGAAGTACTTGTAGAAGCTCGACGCGGGAAACCCGAGCGCATTGTTGTTGGCGGACTGCAAGCGCGCCCAGATGCCCGTGAAGATCGGCGCGGCGAGGCTCGTGCCGCCTTCGTTGTTGAGGTAGCCCGAGCCCCACAGCGTGTCGGACGTCTGGCCGTTGACGACGAGAATCGCGCCGGTGCGCAGGTCAGCGTCGAAGCCGACGTCAGGCAGCGCGCGCTTGGTCGATCCCGTGAGGCTCGACGATTGCCAAGCAGGCGCGGCTTCGTACTTGCTGTACCCGCCGCCCGTCGACCACACGGTGCCCGGCTGCCAGCTCGGATCGTTCCAGACGATCTCGCTGTTGTAGGCGTTGGTCGACGTATTGGTGAACAGCGTCGTGCCGCCCACCGCGATCACGTACGGCGACGTTGCCGGCTCGCTCACCGTGTAGGTCGAGCGCGACGGCGTGCCGCTCGCACATTCGTACGCGCCATGGTCGCCGGCGGATACCGAGAAGGTCTGCCCCTGCGCGACTGCCTGCTTGAAGATGGTGTCGTCGGTGGCCTGCGAGCCGGTGCTGTTCGCGGACGATTCGCACACGCCGAGCGACACGTTGATCACCTTTGCGACGTTGTCGGTTACGGCCTTGTTGTACGCGGCGGTGATCGCCGTGAGCGTCATCGACGGCGCGACGTAGAACACGACCTGCTTCACGCTGCCGCCGGCCGCGCCGACGATCGACTGGCTGTCGAGGTTCCATTCGACGGTGCCGTCGGTGTCGGTGTACGAACTGCCGGACGGGCCCGTCTTCACAATGCTGCTGCTGATCGTGCCGAGGCTGTTGTTTGCGGCGAACGTATTGAGGTCGCTGACCGTCTGCGACAGGTCGCCTTCGGAGATGATGCCGACGGTGGTCTGCGAGGCGGTCGGCGTGCCGTCGCCGCCGTAGATCGACGAGAATTCGGTCGGGTTGTGCGGCACCGCCGACGCGCCGGCCGGAATCGCCAGGTTGCTGGTGTTGCCTTGCGGCTGGCTGCCCGCGCCCGTATGCATCAGTTCGACGTTCTGCAGGCCCAGCACCGAACCCACGACGCCGCCGATCGCATTCGGCACCTGCGCGGCGTCGGTATTCGCGTAGACGCTGCGGCCGTTGCGCGTGAAGCGCTTGAGCGTCGTGCGGAACGCGGACTTGATGGTGGCCGCGGTGCCCGACGCGGAAACCAGCAGACGGTTCGGCGCGACTACGATGTTCACGAAGCCTTCCTTGCGCAGATGCGCGACGACCGAGGCGACCTGCTGGTCGGTCGGCGCATATTGCGCCGCGAACTGCGCCGGCGTGAGGAACTGCCGGTAGTGCGGCGAACCAGGCGTATGCAGGTCGTGCAGATACTGGTCGAGTTGCGCCTCGTTGCGCAGGTTCAGCCCGAGCACGATGTCCACCGATTCGCCCGGCGCCATCTCGACGGCTGCTGCTGCAGCGGCGGCCGTGCTTGCGGCGGGCGCGCCGGCCGTACCGGCTTCGCTTTGCTGCACGAGCGGCAGGAAACCCTTGGTGTGCGTCTCCGTCCAGCCGGCCGCAGGCGCGGCGTGGGCGGTCGCCATGCCGAACGATGCGGCGGCTGCGGCGGCGAATGCGAGTTTGACGAAGCGATTGTGCTTTTGATTCTTGTCTGCAACCTGATTCATTTGAATTACCCCTCCGGTTGAACATCGAACAGCACGAACAACAACGGTCGACAGCGATGCGGGTCATGCACCGCCGATTTCTGTCGCACGCATGCGGATGGCACGGACGCGACAGGGCCTTTCGCCCGATCCGGAAAGGTGTTTTTTCTCCGGGGGCGAAATACGGAAAACGCGGTAACGGGAAGGCTGCGCCTCGACGCGACGCAACTGCGCCGGACGTGACGCGGGCGGGATTGCTAGAGCAACAGTTTCGTTGTCCTGCTCATTTTATTCGGTCCTTCGGCCCGCTGCCGGATGGCAGTCGTCCAATGAGATGCATCGGGATGTTGCATGCGCCGGCGCGCGAACGATACAGCCGGCGGCGAGCACTGCGGTGCGGCGGAAGCGAAAAACGTGGAGCGGAAGCGGTTGTGTCGTGAGCAATTCGTCAGATTGCATCGGACGGTATCAAGAACGAAAGCGAGGTGTCAAACTTTTTTTGATTATATGAAACTAAATTAAAGCGAATATGTGAAATGTTTTTGAAAAGATTGGCGGTGTTTTGTAATATTCGAGGCCACCAAAGAAAGTAATTCGGAATTCGTTTTGCCGATCGTTTCTGGTTTGATGCGTAATGGGTGCAATTCGCCGATCGGGTTCGAGGCGGGACTCGAATTGCAGGGGCGTGCCGGAGAAAGCCCAATCAGCGGGCGGCGGCACGCGAAGCATGAAGTCGCGAAGTGTCCGACGTTACGCATGTCGGCCGAGTCAACGAGGATCGAACCTGACGTGGGTCGCGCCTTTCTTTGCCCGGTATGGAATCGGTCAGCCCGATCCGGGCCGGATCGCGTTCTACCGGCTGCTCGACGATTTTTTCTGATACCTCGGGGGCTCGCGGGCGATGCACGAAACAGATTTCCTGTCCCGCGCATTGTCCTGTTTCGTAGTACTCCTGCTTTTCAGGCGAAATTTTTCACGTTCTCTACGTATCTCCTTCGTCAGTCGTGCTCGCGCCCTGTGTAGGCGAAACGGAGGCCGTCGCCGAGCGTGCACTGGAAGACCTGGGCCGGCGCGACCGGCTGATACGTCGTTGGTGAAAGCGAGCGCACAGTCACCGTCGCGCTTTCATCCTGCATGACGCGGTACTGGATCAGCTCCAGTACCGGCGAGCCGCTGGGCTGGACGGTAAGGTGCTGATTGGCGAATGCGAGCGTATTGCCACCGACTTCCATGAAGTCGCGTATCGCGAAGGCGCCCGATACGGTGGGCACCGTTACCTTCGCCTGAGCCGGCTGCGCGTTCTGGCACTGGGTCGGTGAAAAGATTGCAGTCACGGTCACGCCGGCAAACAGCCGCGTGCGCAACTGTCGATACGAATTGACGTTGTCCGGCTGGGGGCTCGCGGCTGTTGCCGCGAGACTGGTTGCCGCACCCGCGGCAACAAGAACAATGGCGAAGCGATTCAGCATTTTCCTGTCTCCGTGCGATGAAACCACGGGCACGATAGCACGGTGCGCAGGCATTATTCAGACGGTTCGGTCACGGCGGCTACTGCCTCGCACCTGCATGCCGCAGCGCGTCCACGGCTTCCGTGTTGTCGTGCGACCGCGCGAGCTGCAGCAGCGACTGGCCGCGCCGATCGATGTGATTCGGATTCGCGCCACGCGCGACGAGGAGCGGAATCAGGTCGAAACGATTGAACAGCGTGGCGAATCCCAGCGCGGTTTCTCCGGCACCGTTCGTCTGGTCGATCGGGCATGACGTATCGATCAGGCGCCGCGCGATGTCCGGTTCGTTCCTGAAGAGGGCGCCCATCAGCGCCGTGTTGCCGTGACGGTCACCGGTGCACGCGTTGGCGCCGGCCGACAGCAGGTAGTCGAGTGCGGTGGGCTGGCCGTCGTAGGACGCGAGTATCACGGCCGTATAGCCGTGGCTGTCGGTGGCATCGACGGGATAGCCGGCTTCGTGCAATGCGCGCAGGATGTCGACGCGTCCGACACGGGCGGCGTCGAACCAGTCGCCGTCGTAGCGGCGCAGCGCGGCAGGGTCGGCCGGCGAGTATGCCGGCTGGTCGGGAAGGTGCGCGCAACCGGTGATCGCGGCCAGAGCCAGGACCGTTGCGGTCGCGCGGATCGCGTGTGTCAGGCGTTTGGATTGCATGAAGATGTCCTGATGGGGGGAGGGTCGACGTGCGTGGTACAACCCCGCACGTCGACGGCAACCTGAATCGCGGGATCAGTTCTCGCTCAGCTTTGCGGCGAGCGCTTGCACTTGCCCGACGTCGGCGTGAACGGCCTGCGCGAGACGCGTGCCGTAGTCGGCATCGGCCTTGTAGAAGTACGACAGCATCGCGTACTGGTTGTGCGCGTTCGTCACCTTGCCGAGATCACCGGACAGCGCAGTGATCAGGTCGTCCTTGTCCTGCTGCGACAGGCCGCGGTAGTACTCGCCTGCCTGGCGGAACCTCAGCTTCTTGTGGATGGCTTCCTGCTGCGTCGTGCCGTTGAGCGCCGTGCGAACGGACTTGTACTGCGGATCCGGTGCGAGTTCATGCAGCGTGGACGGTTCGTAGTTCACCTCGCCCTTGCGGTCGCCGGCGTTCATCTTGCCGTCCTGGTTGTTGTTGACCACCGGCACGACGGGCCGGTTGATCGGCAGGTCCATGTAGTTCGCGCCGAGCCGGTACATCTGCGTGTCGGCGTACGCGAACAGCCGGTCCTGCAGCATCCGGTCTTCGGACGGTTCGATGCCGGGCACGAGCCGCGACGGCGCGAATGCCGATTCCTCGGTCGACTGGAAGTAGTTGTCGGGCACGCGGTTCAGCGTCATCGTGCCGATCTTGCGCTCGGGCACACCGGCCCACACCTTCGTGTCGTCCAGCGCATCGAAGTCGAAACGGTTCAGGTCCTGCGGCGTGAGCACCTGCACGTACAGATCCCACTTCGGAAAGTCGCCTTGCTTGAGTGCGCCGTACAGGTCGTTCGTCATCATGTTCCAGTCGCGCCCGATCGATGCGTCGATCTCTTGCGGACGCAGCCCGTGCACGCCTTGCTGGCTTTTCCAGTGGAACTTCACGTAGTGCACGTCGCCGTGCGCATTGACGAACTTGAACGCATGCACCGCGAAGCCGTCCATGTGACGATACGAATCGGGCATGCCCGCATTCGTGTACAGCATCGTCAGCATGTGCGTCGCTTCGGGTGTATGCGCGAAGAAGTCGAATGCGAGGTTTGGATCCTGCACGCCAGTCACGGCGCTCGGCTTGTTCGCGTGAACGAAGTCGGGGAACTTGATGCCGTCGCGAATGAAGAACACGGGCCAGTTGATGCCGACCATGTCCCAGTTGCCCTGTTGCGTATAGAACTTCACCGCGAAACCGCGCGGATCGCGCGCCTGTTCAGGTGAGCCGCGATAGCCCATCACGGTGGAGAAGCGCACGAACACGGGTGTGCGGGTGCCGGGCGTGAAGACCTTCGCTTTTGTCAGGTTCGAGATGTCGGCGGTCGGCACGAACTCGCCGAATGCACCGGTGCCGCGTGCATGCACGACACGTTCAGGAATGCGCTCGCGATCGAAGCGCTGCAGTTTCTCGATGAGTGCGGAGTCTTGCAGGAGTACGGGGCCGGCAGGGCCCGCCGTCTGCGAATTCTCGTTGTCGCCGACGGGGGCACCCGTGTCTCGCGTGAGTTCGGCAGCATGGGGGGACGCGGAAAGTGCAACGCAGATCGCAGCGATTGCGTGTCTCAGCACGCGATGGGAGGATGAGGACATGACGATGGAACTCCTTGAATCCGATCGATGGTGGGGAAGCCGACTGAATTAGAAGAGATCGTCAGACGATTGGCTAATTGATATTGGATATGTTTCCGATAGCGGCGGCGTCGATGTGGCGTGAGCGCCGTTTTCATCGGCGCGGACGATGAATATTGTTGCGTGCGCAATGGGTTGTTGCGTCGCGCATCGTGAAGCGGGCCGTGAGCGTCGAACGTGGACGCATTGAAGTCTTGCGATTCGCATATCGCGTATCGGCGCCGCAACAGCCTCGACCAACCCGGCCGTGCGGCACCGATCAACTCGGCATCAACCCGCGCCCGCTTGCCACCCGAGCCCGAGGTTCTTCTGCAGCGACACGTAGTCCTTGATCAGCTCGGCCTGCCCGGCGATCACGTTCTGTTGCGCGGACAGCGCTTCGCGTTGCGTATCGAGCAGGTCGATCATCGATGCGACGCCCGCGCGATAGCGCTCGTCCATCAGCGCCCGGGAATGCACGGCCGACGTCTGCACCTTGGTGAGCGCAACGACGTGTTCGCGCTGGTGCCCGTAACGCTGTAACGCCGTGTTGGCATCCTGCAGGGCGCCGAGCACCGCCTTCTGATAATTCGCTTCCGCTTCGTCGCGTGACGCTTCGGCCGCGCGCACCGCGCCGCGCGTGCGTCCGAAGTCGAGAATGTTCCATTGCAGATACGGCGCACCGACCCACGTGAAATTCTGCTTGCGGAACAGGTGGCCCGGGTCGGTCGCGCTGAAGCCGAGATCGCCGAGCAGCGTCACCTTCGGGAAATAATCGGCGACGTGCTCGCCGATTTGCGCGTTGCTCGATGCAAGCCGGCGTTCGGCCGCGCGAATGTCGGGGCGCTGCTTCAGCAGCGTGGCCGGATCGCCGATCGCGACGCTGCCGGGCAGTGTCGGCAGCGGCGCGTCCGGTGTCGACAGTGCTGCGTCGAGTGCACCGGGCGCGCGGCCCGTCAGGATCGCCAGCCGGTCGAGCGACTCCGTGACTTGAGCATCGAGCGGGATCAGCGACGCGCGCGTGGTTTCGACCTGTGTGGTCAGGCGCTCGAGATCCACGTCGGCCGCGACGCCGCGCGCACGGCGCTGCTGCGTGAGTTCGAGCATCTGTTGCTGCAACTCGGCGGTGCGCCGCGACAGCGCAAGCCGCTGCTGCTGGTCGCGCAGGTCGACATACGCATTCGCAACTTCGGCCGCGATCGACACCTGCGTGTCGGCGAGATCGGCATCGACCGCTTCCGCCTGCGCGGATGCTGCTTCGACCGCGCGGCGCGTGCCGCCGAACAGGTCGATTTCCCAGGTTGCGTCGAAGCCCGCCGAATACAGCTGCAGCGGGCCCGAGCCACCCAGCGACGGCGAGGTGCCGCTCGATTGGCTCGAACCGTTCGACGGCAGCAGCGAACCGAGCGCGCTGACGTCCGGCTCGCGCATGCGGATGGCGGCGACGGTGGCCGACGACTTCGGCAACTGGGCCGCACGTTGTTGCGAGAGCTGCGCGCGCGAGGCGCGCAAGCGGGCCTGCGCCGCGTGCAGATCGGGGTTGTACGCGAGCGCGGCGGTGATCAGGTCGTCGAGCTGGCGATCGTTGAGCGCATGCCACCATGCGCTCGGCGCGGGCGCAGCGGGGTCGACGCCGGTGGCAGGCGCGCGCACGAAGGTCGGCGCATCCGGTGCGGCGGGCGCGCCGCGGTAGTCGGGGCCGACCGTGCAGCCGGCGAGCAGGCACGCGGCCGCGCACAGCGTGAGCGCAGGGCGGCGGGGCAGGGAGAAGGGTTTCATCGCGTAAGACGGTTCAGTGGCCGGACGACATCGGCTGCGGCCCGCGCGGCGTTCTCAGCAGCAGCGCGAGCGGCACGCAGGCGAGCAGCGCGAGGCCCAGCAGATAAAAGGTTTCGGAATAGGTCATCACGACGGCCTGGATCTGGATCTGCTGCGCCAGCTGTCCGAGCGCGCGCATGTTCGAATACGCGAGATCGCCGGTGTGCGAGAACCAGTTGGCCGCGTAGGCCGACAGCCGGTCCTGCCCGATCAGCGAGTTCGCCGTCACCGATTCGCGGAGCGCGGCCGTATGGAAGGTCGTGCGCCGGTCGATCACGGTACCGATGATCGCGAGCCCGATCGAGCCGCCGAGATTGCGCGCCATGTTGTAGAGCCCGGCTGCATCGCCCGAATCTTCGCGTGCGACGGCTGCCATCGATGCCTGGTTGAGCGGCATCATCGCGAGCATCTGCGCGACGCCGCGGATGAGTTGCGACCAGACGAAATCGTGGCCGACGCTTTGCGCAGTCAGGCTGATGTCGAGCATGCAGCTCAGGCAGAACAGCAGCAGCCCCGAGATCACGAGAATGCGGAAATCGACCTTGCCGAGCAGGCGCGGCAGGATCGGCATCACGAGAAACGCGGGCAGCCCCGACAGCAGCATGATCGCGCCCGCCTGCTCCGCGTTGTAGCCGGCGACGATCGCAAGAAACTGCGGCAGCAGGTAGGACACGCCATACAGCCCGGCACCGACCGCGGACACGATCACGATCACGCTCGCATAGCGCGGGTTGCGCATCAGCGACAACCGCATGATCGGCCGCTTCGCAAAGATCTGCGACAACGCGATCAGGATCATCCCGGCAAGCGACACGACGCTCAGCGTGACGATCATCTGCGATTCGAACCAGCGTTCGCGCTGGCCTTCCTCGAGCACGACGGTGAGCGAGCTCAGGCCGATCGCGAGACCGCAGATCCCGAGCCAGTCCGCGTTCAGGAATGAATGCCATTGCGGGCGGTCCGACGGCAGCCCGAATATCAACAGCGCCATCAGCAACAGGCACACCGGCAGGTTCAGGAAAAAGCACCAGCTCCAGCTCACGTTTTCCGCGAGCCAGCCGCCGAGCACGGGGCCGAACAGCGGCCCGAGCAGCACGATCAGGCCGAACAGCGTCATGCCGACCGGCAACTGCGACAGCGGCAGCCGCGTGCGGATGATGGTTTGCGCCGTCGGGATCAGCGCACCGCCGGTGAAGCCCTGGCCGATCCGGCCGGCGATCATCATCGGCAGCGAATGCGACCAGCCGCACATCATCGAGAAGGCAATGAACAACGCGGAGTTCGTCAGCAGGAAATTGCGCAGCCCGAACACGCGCGTGAGCCACGCGGCGAGCGGGATCATCACGATCTCCGACATCAGGTAGCCGGTCGAGATCCACGTGCCTTCGGTGCCGGTTGCGCCGATTTCACCCTGGATCTGCGGCAGCGCGGAGTTCGTGATCGAGATGTCGAGGGTCGCCATCAGCGCGCCGAGCGCGCCGGCCGCGACCGCGATCCAGTCGGTCACGCTCGCGCGGCCTTCGTGCGGCGGCGTGGGCATCGTGGCGGACGGCTCAGCCATGATGCGTCTCGTCGCGGGCCGAGCGCGTATCGACGTCGACCGTCACCGACAGCCCCGGCAGCAGCATGCGCTGCGCGCGGGCGTTCGCGGCGAGGCGAATGCGCACCGGCACGCGCTGGACGATCTTCGTGAAGTTGCCGGTCGCATTCTCGGGCGGCAGCAGCGCGAATTGCGCGCCCGTGCCGGGGGCGAAGCTGTCGACCACGCCGGACAGCGCGCCGTCCGGCAGTGCGTCGACGTGCAGTTCGACGGGCTGGCCGATGCGCATGTTGCCGATCTGCGTTTCCTTGAAGTTCGCGACGAGGTAGATCGCGTCCACGGGCACGACGGTCAGCAGGCGCGTGCCGGGCTGCACGTATTGACCGACGCGCACCGTGCGATCGCCGACGCGGCCGGCGAGGGTGCTGCGCACGATCGTGTTGTCGAGGTCGAGCTGCGCCTGGGCGGCGCTGGCCTGTGCGGCTTCGAGCTGTGCGCGCGCCTGCTGGAGCTGCGCGGTGTACGACGCGATCTGCGTGCGGGCGGCAGCGATCGACGCGTTGTTCGCGGCGAGCGTCGCGGCCGCCTGATCGCGCGTGCTCTTCAGGTCGGCCACGCGTTCGTGCGTTTCCGCGCCCGTCGCGGCGAGCGGCGCATAGCGCGCGTATTCGTCGCTGGCGTGCTGCGCGTTGATGCGCGACACCTTCGCCTGTGCGTCGGCCTGCTCGAGATTCGCATGCTGCTGGCTGATGTCGGCCTCGGCGCGTGCGATGTCGGCACGGCGCGCGTCGACGGTCGCAAGCGATTGTGCAAGTGCGACCTGGTACTGGCGGACGTCGAGCCGCACGAGCGGGTCGCCGGCTTTCACGGCCTGGTTGTCGCGCACATACACGTCGGTCACGTAGCCGGCGACCTTCGGCGCGGCGGTCATGCTGTCGGCCTGCAGGTACGCGTCGTTGGTGCTTTCGATGAAGCGGCCGACCGTCCACCAGCGGCCGAGCCAGACTGCACCGCCGATGGCCGCGAGCACGGCGACGACGAGCAGGACGCGCCGCTTCGTGCCGTTGCCGTTTCGCGGCGTTGTTCCGTTTTCCTGACGATTTGCTTTCTGTGGCGAGTCTTGCAGCGTCGACATGCTGGCGTCCAATTTATTCCAAGTGGAAGAATTATTCCAGTTGATAAAATTGTGTCAAGTAGAATGTCGATCGATCGAATGACGAGGAAGGCATGAACGAAGCGAAGAAGCTGCGCCGTACGTCGGCGGGCGGCTACGCCCGCGGCGACGAAACGCGCCAGCGGATCATCGAGGCGGCGATCGAACTGTTCGGCGAGCGCGGGTTCGCGGGGGCATCGACACGCGAAATCGCCGCGATGGCGGGCGTGAACGCGCCGGCGCTCCAGTACTACTTCGAGAACAAGGAAGGCGTGTACCGCGCGTGCGTGGAGACGATCGCGGAGAACGGCTGGGAAGTGTTCGCACCGGCAGTCGGCCATGCGTGGGCGATGCTCGACGCGGACGCCGACGTCGACGCGCTGATCGACGCATTCGTCGGGCTGCTGCGTGCGCTCGCAGACCGGATGTTTACGGCGCCGAAGACGATGAACCAGCGGATGTTCTTCGTGCGCGAGCAAGGCGGCCAGGAGCCGGCGAGCGCGAGCGAGATCCTGATGAAGCGCATGCGCAAGCCGCTCAACGACGTGAGTGCCGAGCTGATCGGCCGTATTTCGGGGCGGCCGGCCAACGATCCTGTCACGCGGTTGCGCGCGCTGAGCCTGTTCGGGCAGATCACGGTATTCCACATCGCGCAGCGTTCGGCACTGCAGTTGCTCGAATGGGAGGCATTCGAAGGCGAGCGCGCGGCGCTGCTGACCGACACGATCGCCGAACAGACGCGCGTACTGCTCGAGCAATGGCACGCGCAGCGCGACGTATCGGCTGACGGCCCTCAACGCTCGAAGCGGGGGCAGGGCGCGGCGGAGAAGCGCAGCGCAAAGGCGAAGGCATCGCCGCCCGCCGTGAAAGGCGCCGGGCGCCGGAACAAGCCCGCCGCGCGTTGAGCGCCGCGCGCCGTCGGCACCGGCCGGTCAATCCGGCTTGCGCGCCGGGTCGGCGGGCGACGGCGGCCGGGCCGATGCTTCGGCAGCTTGGCCGTTGTCGCCGCTGCTGCCGTTTGCCTCTTCGACGACAGGCCGCGATCCATCCGCGTATGCAACGACGCTGCGCTGCGGATTGGCGATCCGGATGCCGCGTTCGCGGAACGTCTCCGCGATCCGCCGGTTGAATTCACGCTGCACGCTCCAGCGCGTCGAGTCCGTGCATTGCATCTGTCCGGACAGCACGAGCGTCGCGCCGTCGACCTGGTCGATACCCCAGTAGCTGAAGTCCGACAGGATGCCGTCGCGGTACTTCGGATCGTCGCGCAATGCGGCACCGATCTCCTTCAGCGTCGCGATCGCGCGATCGATGTCCTCGCCGTAGGCAATGCTGATCTTGACGGCCGCGTTGCCGAGCCCGCGATTCGTATTGTTGACGGTCGTCACCGAGCTGAACGGGATCGTGTACAACGACCCGTCGCCGGCGCGCAGCCGCACGGTGCGGATCGACAAGTACTCGACCGTTCCCGACACGCCGGCGAGCGTGACCCAATCGCCCACCTGCATCGCGTTTTCCATCAGCAGGAAGATCCCGGTGATGAAATCCTGCACGAGCTTCTGCGAGCCGAAGCCGAGCGCGACGCCGAAGATGCTGGCGCCGGCAAGCAGCGGGCCGACGTTCACGCCGAGCTGGCTGAGGCCCGTCAGCACGACGACGAGCGCGATCATCACGAACAGCAGCGAGCGCAGCATGGGCAGCAGCGTGCGCAGGCGCGCTGCGCGCATGAGATTGCCTTCGCGCGTCCATCGTTGCAGGCGGCGCTCGATGGCGATGTTCGCGGCTTCCCACACGATGAGCGCGACGATGGCCGCAATCGCGATCGTCACCAGCGCCGACGCGAGCCGGTGGCCGATCGTGCCGGTTTCGAACGCGCGGAAGATCGGCACGCCCCAGATCTGCAGCAGCAGCACGAAGGTCACGATGCCGATCGCGCCCGACACGATCTGGCGCAGCAGCGGGTAGTAGCGGTACGCGTGCACATGGACGAGCGTGCGATCTTCGTCGCGGCCCTGGAACAGCCGCGCGAGCGCGCCGAACACGACGATCGACACGATCCGCATGCCGATCATCACCGCGATCGAGCGGCCGCCGAGCGTGATCAGCACGCGGTAGCCGTTGTGGACGTCGAGCGCCCACACGAACCACAGGGCCATCACGATGAAGACCGATACGGGCGCCCACGCGTCCGCGAGCGCATTGGCGATCATCGTGAACGACGGGCGATCGTCGCCGGCCGCGCGGATTCGCGCGGCGACCGGCAGGCGGCACTGGAGGATCAGCGCCGAGATCATCAGGTGCCCGATGAGCGCGACGGCTTTCAGCAGCGCGACGTGACCGGCGTCGCTGAGGCCGAAGTTCGCGGCGATCTCGACAGCGGCCGTGCAGGCGCCGACCACGATCACGATCCGCGCGATCGAGCGTTGCGCGAAGTCGGCCCATGCGTCGCTGATGTGCAGCAACCGCAATCGCCGCGCATCGGGCTGGAAGAACAGCCGACTGACGATCGTGACGAGCCGGCAGATCACGTAGATGTCGATCAGCGCTTCGAGCGCGGATTCGATCGGGGTGCTCGTATCGCCGATCACCGACATCGTCAGGCTCGCGACGCCGACGAACACGAGCAGCGGCACGGCACGCAACGCAAGGCTGACGAGCGCGCGCGGCATCCGGTGCAGCAGCGTGGTTTGGCGGCGCGCGTGGCCGCGGCTTTGCGACGACGCGGGCGCGGCGGCGGGAGCGTCGGGAGCGCCTGGCGGGGCGGTCGTGCCCGGTCGCGCGTTGCCGTCATCGAGCGTCGCGGAGCCGGGTGTAACGGACTCGGACTCGGATTCGGGTTCGGGTTCGGGCGTGGTGCGGCGCCACGTGTCGGCGCGCTGAGCGGCCACCGCGGCCAGCGCACGTCGCAGCAGCCGCTTCGCGAACCATTCGACGAGGAGCGCAGGCACGAGCACAGCGATGATGATCCAGAGCGCGTGTGCAAGATCCGCGCGCTCGTCGGCGCGCACCAGCTTGTCATGCCACCAGCTGCCGACCGAGCCGACGTCGAGCAGCGAGTGCAGCGACTCCTTCAGCGCGCCGCCGATTTCGATGGTCCAGCGCGATCCCTGCCGGACGAGCATCGATGCGAGCCCGTTCGAGGTCAGTGCGGCCGGGGTCGCGGTGGCCGACGCGGCGCTGGCTGCCGCTGCATCGCTCGCCGCGATCGCGGGTGCACTCAGCGCACCGACGGCCGCGATCGCACGCAGCGTCGTTTCGACCTGAGCGCGCTCGCGCGGATTTTCGAGCACGTTGAGTGCCTGCTGCGCCTGTTGCGGCGTCAGCGCGGGCGCGGTGCCGGAAGCGGCCGACGCGGCGGCCGGGGCGGGAGCGGCCGCATGGGCGGCCGAGACGACGGCGGCCAGCAGCCAGCCGAGGAGGAAATGTCGCATGGAGTAGGCATGCGGGCGCGCATCGGCGCGCGGCCCGCCAGGCTGAACGATGGACGGAAGTTAACATGATTGCGATTGGAACCGAATAGTTCCACCGACGACCATTCGAATCGGGCATACCCGACGCGGCGCGGGCGTTTGCGGCGCGTTTGCGCAGTCATGTGTCCGACACAGACTACAGGCCGTCGGACAGGTTGGGTCGTTTCAATCGTCAGTGCGTAAGGCATTTGTAATGCCTGCTCGTCTACACCGATGAGCCGCGCACGCGTCGGATCGAATTAATCTGGAATCCTTCAGAATCACGCTCGCTCGTCGTGAAAAACCGGCAGAACGTGTTCCGCGATTTCCTCGATGACTTCGCGCACGGGCCGGTCCGAGCCCGGATTCAGCGTGACGTGATGCGTGCCTGACGCGCGCATATCCCGCAGGATGTCGATCAATGCGCGGCGGCCGGTTGCATAGCCGAGCGGCAATGCGGCGGCCGGCGCGTCGGGATCCGCGACGAGATCGAGCCGCATCGACACGCCGAATGCGCGAAAGGCCGGCGACGCGAGCCGGTCGACCGCCGCGCGCCACATCGAATAGCGCGCACGCTGCGTGTCCGGATCGCGGTGGTATGTCATCCAGCCGATCGAGTGCCGTGCGATCCAGTCGACGCTTTGCCCGCCCGAGCCGACCGCCAGCATCGGCACCGCGTCGGCGCCGCGCGGCAGCAGCGTGAATTCGGGCGCATCGGGCGGCGCTTCGTCGGGCAGGACGCGCGACGGCACGCCGAGCGCGGCCGCGACGACGTCCCAGTGCGCGCGGTAGCGGTCGCGCCGCGTCTGCGCGTCGACACCGAACGCCGCATATTCGGGCGGCCGGTCGCCGGAGCCGAGCCCGAGGACGAAGCGGCCGCCCGACAGCGTCGCGACCGACAGCGCGCCTTTCGCGATATGCAGCGGATGACGCAGCGGCAGCACGATCGCGCCGCTGGCGAGCGCGATCCGGCGCGTGCGTGACGCCAGTGTGCCGAGCAGGACCCACGGGTCGAGATGGCCGACCGGATCGGGGTAGTCGGCGCTGTTCAGCGGCACGTCGCGAATCCACAGCGCGCGAAAGCCGAGCGTGTCGGCCAGCGCCGAGAGCTCGAGCTGCTCGTCGAAGTCGGCGACGATATGGCCGGTGCGAAGCAGCGGAAGCGTGAGGCCGATCGACAACCGTCCGTCCGAAAAGACGCGATGCGCGACATCGGGGCGGGCAGGAGCGGGCGTGGTCATGTCGAGTCCTTGGCGGCGGCGTGAAGCGAACGTGCGACGTTGCGTGTCCGAATGCTAGCGTGTTTGCACGACGGTTGCGCGGCACGGCGTGCGCAGCGACCGGTCGACGTCGAGGCAACGCAGGTCATGCGGGTAGCGGGCCGTGCATAATCGGTGCCTTCCGTCATTGAACACAACGAATCCGGATGAACACGCTTCAACACATGGCGATCGGTCTGACGGCGAGCGCGATGCTTTTCGCGGTCGCGTCGGACGCGCTCGCGGACGATGCCGAGCGCGCCGCTATCTGCAAGACCGCCGAGCAAACGGGTTACACGGCCGACATCCGCAATTGCCTGGCGCTGAAATACGAAGCGGCCGACAAGCGCTTGAATGCCGTCTACAAGACGAAGATGGCGAACCTGGACGAGCAGGGCAAGGCGAGGTTGCGCAACGACGAGCGCCGCTGGCTCAAGGCGCGGGATGCCGCCTGCGCGGAATCGCGGCAGCCCGATGCAGGCGGCACGCTCGGGCTCGTGGAAGTCGACAGTTGCTTCGTCGACGAAACCGAGCGTCGTATCAGGACTATCGAAGCCTTTCGTTGAGGTGTCGCGCCGGCCCCGGCACTATCCCACCCGCAGCGTCGTGCCACGCAATGTGAGGCCGAGGCGCGACGCCACGCGTTGTGACGCGCGGTTGTCGCTGTCGGTGCTGTAGAACAGCGTGCGCGTTTGAAGCGACGGCAGGCGCGACCACGCGGCGGTCACCGCCGCCGCGAGGCCGCGCCCCCGAAACGCAGGGGCCGTCGCGAGACCGAGTTCCGCACCGACGTCGGACAGCCGTGCGGCGAACGCGACCGAGGCGACTTCTCCGTCGACGACGGCCGCGCACCACGGAGCCCACAGGTCGGCGACGCTCCGAAACCCCATCGAGAACAGGCCGCCGGGCATCCCGCGTGCGGACAGCGCATGCAGCAGATGCCGGCCCGCGTCACTGTCGCCGTCGATCAGCGCGACGCGCGCGTCGGTGTCGAAATCGAGTGCGTGCGGCAGCGGGTAGACGAGGCCGATGTTCCAGTGCGGAACGGGCGCGAGCAGCGCGAGATAGCGTTCGAGATGCGCGGGTTGCATGCGGTTTGCCAACGGCGGTTCGCTGCTGGCCAGGCGCGCGAGTGCGTCGGCGACAGCGGGAGGCACGTCGGCGCGTACGCCCGCCAGGTTGCCGTCCGCGCATCGGCCGAGCCAGAAGCGGGGAGCGGGCGAGCGGTCGGGATCGTTTTCGCGTTCGATCCGGCGGTCCGGATGCAGGCAAAACAGCGTGCGGTAGTCGATATCCAGCCAGTCGTGTGTGTCGGGCATGCGGTGGGTAGGCGTCTCCAGTCAGGTGGCGGGGAGCAGCACGAGGAATGCCGGGGCGGGTCCGGACTTCCATTCGCGCAAACGTGGCACTGTGTGGCGATTGTAAGCCGCTCGGCAATCGCGCGCGGATGCAACGCCGCGCCACCCGCACGGGCCGGTGCCGCGTGACGGCTCGCCCGGCCAACGGAAGCCGCTCCAGCCTGCGTTTCAGTTTCGAAACGTTCGCGCTGCTTGTCGGGGCACGATGCGCGCCGATGGCCCCGTATCGGCCCGCGCAGCCTTGCGGCATGAAGCATGGTGCGCTCCTTGCATAACTGTGCACGCCGTGAGCGCGGTCGCGGACGCAGTCGGTCCGGCGATCGCTTCAGTGGGTCGGACGTATCGGAGACGGGGACAAGAGAATGAAAACAGACCGAATCGCAACGTGTCGTGTTGCAAACATGAATCGCCGACCTGCCGGGCTATTCGCTTCGCCGTTTGTCGAGGCGACGTGAGCGCGCGGCTTTCCGTTCCATCCGAGCAATCGGGTTTGTTCTGAACGACGACGTGCTGGCATGACGCACGAGGCCGACTGGTGCCGGTCGGCCGTCGGGGATGAACCGTGAATGCCTGCGGATGGCCGGCCCGGATCCCGGATCGTCAATCTGCCGCGCGCAACGCGAGTCGTCGCGCGGCGTAGGCGTGTGCGCGCCATACATCGTGGCGGCGCGACCGGGCGAACCGGAAAGCCGGCAGCGCATCGACGCATTCGGCATCGCGGAACACATGGAGTCCAGGGGAAGCGTTCACCAGCCGCAGGAAGGCGGACGCCGCGAAATTGTGCTGTCAGTTGATCCACTACCCCGATGGATCAATTGTTGAAGCGCCCATCGCCGAGTGGCGGATGGGCGTCTTTTTTTGTGCGCCGGCGTGCGATGCGGGCCATCGGCCCGATCGCGCGGCGTTCTGTATCATGTGCTGGCGTGCCTGGCCGCCCGTGCGGGCGCACGGCTTGCCGGCGCGCCCGATCACGCGTTGCCAACATGAACGACAAAGCTCAGAACGACCCCTCAACCGTCGACGTCGATCCGGCCGCACTCGATGCGCTGCACGCGTTCGTCGAGCGTCATCCGCGCCTGCTGGTACTGACCGGCGCGGGCATCAGCACCGATTCCGGCATTCCCGGCTATCGCGACCGCAATGGCCAATGGATGCGTTCGCCGCCGATCCAGCTCCACGAATTCCTCGGCTCCGATGCCGCGCGGCGGCGCTATTGGGCACGCAGCATGATCGGCTGGCCCGTCGTCGGCCGCGCGCGGCCGAACGGGTCGCACGTGGCGCTGGCGCGGCTCGGCAGCGCGGGACGGATCGAGCGTCTCGTCACGCAGAACGTCGACGGCCTGCACCAGCGCGCGGGCAGCGGCGACGTCATTGAACTGCACGGCGGAATCGACGGCGTCACGTGCCTCGGCTGCGGCGCGCATCATGCGCGCGCGACGATCCAGGTCATGCTCGAGGCCGACAATCCCGAACTGCTGGGCGCGGAGGCCGAGCCGGCCGCGGATGGCGACGCGCACCTCGAATGGGCCGCGCTCGACACGTTCCGCATTCCGGCATGCCCCGCGTGCGGCGGGCTGCTGAAGCCGGCGGTCGTGTTCTTCGGCGAAAACGTGCCGCGCGAGCGCGTGGCGCTCGCGTCGCAGGCGCTCGAGGCGGCCGATGCGCTGCTGGTCGTCGGCTCGTCGCTGATGGTGTATTCCGGCTACCGCTTCTGCGTATGGGCGCAGGCACAGAACAAGCCGGTCGCCGCGCTCAATCTCGGCCATACGCGCGCCGATCCGATGCTGACGCTGAAGGTCGAGGCGCGCTGCGCACCCGCGCTCGACGCGCTGACGGCGCGGCTGGGCCTCGCGAGCCACGCACCGGAGCAGGCATCGTGACCGATCCGACCGCTTCTCCCGATCCGTCGGCGCGGCTGTCGGCGCCGGCGGCCGAACGCAATCGCGGGCCGATCCTCGACGTCTTGCGTCGGGTGCTGCCGGCGAGCGGCCGCGTGCTCGAAATCGCGAGCGGCACGGGGCAGCACGTGGTCCACTTCGGGCAGGCGCTGCCGGGCCTGCACTGGCAGCCGAGCGATCCCGATGCGCAGGCGCGGCGCTCGATCGCCGCGTGGGTGGCCCATGCGGGCCTCGCCAACGTTGCCGGGCCGCTCGCGTTCGACGTGCGCGACGCGTCGTGGCCGGTCGACGCGCTCGATGCAATCGTCTGCATCAACATGATCCACATCTCGCCGTGGGCCTGCACCGACGCGCTGTTCGCGGGGGCGTCGCGCCTGCTGAGGCCGGGCGGCGTGCTGTTCCTTTACGGGCCGTATCGCCGCGAGGGCCGGCATACGGCGCCGTCGAACGAGGCGTTCGACCTGCAATTGCGCAGCCGCGACCCGTCGTGGGGCGTGCGCGATCTCGAGACCGTCGTTGCGCTCGGCCTCGATCGCGGGCTCGACTGCATCGAGGTGGTCGAGATGCCGGCGAACAACCTGAGCGTCGTGTTCCGGCGGCTGCCGCACGCGGAGCAATGACACGCAAGCGCGCATCGCCGCCGGGTTTCCACTATCCTTTCGCCTGTGCGCGCGACCCGGTTCGGGTCGCGCCCCGTTTTTTCCGGAGAATTGACTAATGGGCAAACAAGCAATCGGTGTGATCGGGCTCGCGGTGATGGGCCGCAATCTCGCACTCAATATCGAGAGCCGCGGTTACGCGGTGTCGGTGTACAACCGCAGCCGCGAGAAAACCGACGAACTGATCGCCGAATTCCCCGGCCGCAATCTGGTGCCGACCTACACGCTCGAGGAGTTCGTCGCGTCGCTCGAAACGCCGCGCCGGATCCTGATGATGGTGAAGGCCGGCGAGGCGACCGATGCGACGATCGCGTCGCTCAAGCCGCTGCTCGAGAAGGGCGACGTGCTGATCGACGGCGGCAATACGCACTTCACCGATACGATCCGCCGCAACCAGGAACTCGCGCAATCGGGCCTGCACTTCATCGGCACCGGCGTGTCGGGTGGCGAAGAGGGCGCGCTGCGCGGCCCGTCGATCATGCCCGGCGGCCAGCGTGACGCATACGACCTCGTCGAGCCGATCCTCAAGCAGATCGCCGCCAAGGCGCCGTCGGACGGCGAGCCGTGCGTCGCCTACATGGGCCCGGACGGTGCAGGCCATTACGTGAAGATGGTCCACAACGGCATCGAATACGGCGACATGCAACTGATCGCCGAAAGCTACGCGGTGCTGAAGGACGTCGCGGGCCTGACCAACGACGAACTCGGCGCGGTGTACACCGAGTGGAACCAGGGCGAGCTCGACAGCTACCTGATGGAGATCACGTCGAAGATCTTCGGCAAGAAGGACGAGGAAACCGGCAAGCACCTGGTCGACGTGATCCTCGATCGCGCCGCGCAGAAGGGCACCGGCAAGTGGACGAGCCAGAATGCGCTGGATCTCGGCGTGCCGCTGCCGCTGATCACCGAATCGGTGTTTGCGCGCGTGCTGTCGTCGCTGAAGACCGAGCGCGTCGCGGCCAGCAAGGTCCTGTCGGGCCCGTCCGCCGCGCCGTTCGAAGGCGATCGCGCCGCGTTCGTCGAAGCGGTGCGCCGCGCGCTGTACCTGAGCAAGGTGATCTCGTACGCGCAGGGCTTCGCGCAACTGCGCACGGCGTCGGAAGAGTACGGCTGGAACCTCGATCTCGGGACGATCGCGAAGATCTTCCGTGCGGGCTGCATCATCCGCGCGCGCTTCCTGCAGAAGATCACGGACGCGTACGCGAAGGATTCGGCGCTCGCGAACCTGCTGCTCGATCCGTACTTCAAGGACATCGCCGCGAATTACCAGGCATCGCTGCGCGACGTCGTGGTCGCCGCGGTGAAGGCCGGCGTGCCGGTACCGGCGTTCGCGTCGGCGGTCGCGTACTTCGACAGCTACCGCTCCGAGCGGCTGCCGGCGAACCTCGTGCAGGCGCAGCGGGACTTCTTCGGCGCGCACACGTTCGAGCGTACCGACAAGCCGGGCAGCTTCCACGCGAACTGGTCGTAACGGGCTGGCGGCTGCAACATTGTTGCGAAAATCTATTCTTTGAATAGGGTTTTTCTATCCCGGATGCCGACATTGTTGGCTCCGGGGAAACAGTGTTTTCGTTCTTTCATGGTTTTCCCTAGGTGCTGCCGGGACTAAACTCTGTTCCATCGCTGCAGACATGGTGTGTGCGGCGGAGCAAAAAAATCCCGGAGGTAATCATGAAATCGCTGATCGCAACGTTCGCCGCAGCTGCCGTCCTCGCCGTTCCCGCCGTCTCGTTCGCCCAACAGAACGCGCCCGTCACCCGTGCACAAGTGAAGGCCGATCTGGTCGCCGTCCAACAGGCCGGCTACAAGCTGGGCAGCGACCGTACGAACTACCCGGAAGGCATCCTGGCTGCTGAAGCCCGCCTGAACCCGCAACAGAACGTCGCCGCTGCCGACACGACCGGCTACGGCGCGCAACCGGCCGCTGCGCAAGAATCCGGCGCACCGGCCAAGGCCAAGACCGGCTGGCAAGTCAAGCGCATCGCTGACGACGCCCCGATCTACAAGGGTCGTTAATGGTTGGGCCGCCCCGGCGGCCTGATCCGACCCCCGAAGTACGAACAGCCCGCCGTTCCGTCATCCGGAACGGCGGGCTGTTTCCATTGGCGGCGCGCGTGTCGCGCGAGCCGTCAGTTCAGTGCAGTGCGCGCCGGCCGCGCCCGATATCCCGGTACAGCGCTTCGGCCGGTTCCAGCACCTGCAGCCACGTTTCGTCGTAGCCGCTCAGCGTGTCGAGCGCATCGCGCAGCCGCTCGATCGCAAGGATCGGCAGCTCGACGCTGTGGCGCGTGGCGCCGGTCATGTGCGCGACGCTCGCCAGCTGGACGAGCGCATCGGCCGCCTCGGCGACGTCGGTCGCGAACAGCAGGTGCCGGTTGAGCAATTCGACCAGGCCGCTGGAACCGGAGAAGTCGTCGGCGTCGAGCTGCACGGAAAGAAACGTCGCGTTGTTCATTGTCATGCTCCTCGTTGTCGTTGGGTCGCGCAGTGCATCACCGAGTATAGGTGGCGATCGAAGGGAAGAATGTGACGGGATCGGTACTGCCGGCGAGGGCGGCACGGCATGCGGACAAGCCGCTTCAGGCCCGCCTGACGGCCCGTGCGGGGGGCTTGCCGGCCACAGGAGCGCCGGGGCGATGCCGCAAGATTGTTGCCGGATCAGGCGCCTGACGCGGCCTTGACCGCCACAAATGGTATCTTTGCCGATCGGGACACGCGAAAAAGGGGCCGATGAGTCCATTCGCACCAACGTCCCGCTGTGGAAACTGACGGCCGCAAGCGCGGTCGGATACTGATTGGTCCGGCCGTTCGGCCGGACATCGTGCGTCGCGCGCCGGGGGGCGGTGGGCGGCGCAACGACGCAAATCCGGGAGGACCTTTGAGAGAAACTATTCCCATCCACGATGCGCTGACGCGCCGGCTGCCGCAGGCGGTGCTCGTTGCCGCAGCCATCGCGCTGACGGGCTGCACGATGACGCCGTGGACCGACAGCTGGCAGCCGGCGCGCCAGCCGGCACCCACTTCGGCCGCGACGCCGGGCGTGATCGCCGGCTATTACCGCGTGAATCCGGGCGATACGCTCGCGGGCGTCGCGAACGCGTACGGGCAGCGCGTCCAGGACGTGGCCAGCTGGAACCACATGGCGCCGACCGATGCCGTGTATCCCGGTCAAGTGCTGCGCGTCGCGCCGCCGCCTGCCGCGACGTCGCTCGGGCAGCCGCCCGCGGCGGCCGCGCAGCCGGGCTCGCTCGCCTGGCCGGCCACCGGTGCCGTGGCGACGCCGTTCTCGGCCGGCAAGACGCGCGGCATCGTGATCGTCGCATCCGGGCCCGACCATTCGGTGCGAGCCGCGGCGGCCGGGCGCGTGGTTTATGCCGGGTCGGGCGTCAAGGCATACGGCCCGCTCGTGATCCTGAAGCATGAGAACGGGCTCATCACGGCCTACGGACACAACGGCAAACTGCTCGTCAACGAGGGCGACGCGGTGCGCCAGGGCCAGCCTGTCGCCGAAATGGGCGCGGACGCGAGCGGCCGCTCGACGTTCGAGTTCGAAGTCCGCCAGAACGGCAAGGTCGTCGATCCGATGAACTTCCTGCCGCGCAACGGCGGCTGACGTCTCTCTTCACCCCGTGTGCGCCGGGCGGCGCACACGCTCCCGCCTTCATCCTTTCCTGAGCGTCACCGCACCGGACTGTCTCGCGTGATTGCCGAGCCAGCGAATACCCATGGCGAGCGCCGCCGCGCCCAGCGCGATCAGCGAACACTGGATCGCGACCGGCAAGTAGCCGTGCGGCCGCGGATCGACGAACGGGTACGGATACCAGTTCTCGAATGAGCCGCGCACGAGCGTATAGCCGAGATAGACGATCGGGAAGCCGAGCCACACGAACGCGCTGCGCCGCGGGATCGGCAGGCGCGGCTCCACATACAGCCAGTCGCACAGCATGACGAGCGGTACGATCCGGTGCAGCACCCAGTTGTTGAACGCCGGCGTGACGTGGCGCAGCGCATCGAGCCGCGCGAGCAGGAGTTCGTAGACGATCGCGGTGATCAATACGTACAGCACCGCGGCGCCGCGCATCGATTCGTAGCGGGCCGAGCCGGGGCGCGCGATGCGCCAGAGCCCGACGGCGAGCATCGCGGCCGCGTAGAGACTGCTCAGTTGCGTGAAGTAGCTGAGGTAGTTGCCGAGATGAAAGCCCGGCAGGTGCCAGTAGTCGGCGACGCTGTGCAGCGTGGTGGATACCGCGAGCAACGCGGCGATCAGCCGATAGGCCGCAACGAAGAACGCCTTGCTCATGATGCCCGCGCGCCGTCGCACCAAAGCTTCATCGTGCCACAGTCGTCCCGGCGCGCGATGCGGATTTTCCATATGGTGCGCTGCATGGCGTGCGTGGACGATTCGTCGGATATTTGCGCGCGTCGTGCAAAACCGTGCGCCCGTGCGGCTACAATCGGGGCAGTTTTGACGGGCGCCGGCCGGTGGCCGCATGCGCCGATCCCCGCATCCAACACGAGACGAAGCATGAGAAACATCCTCGCGAAACAGACGCGCTACAGCTCGCCCGCGATCTTCTTCCACTGGGCCGTCTTCCTGCTGGTGGCGCTGGCCTACCTGGCCATCGAAATCCGCGGGCCGAAAGGCAGCGACAGCCGGGTGTTCTGGATGAACGTGCATCTCACCGCGGGCACGCTCGTGCTCGTGCTGTCGGTGCTGCGCGTGCTGTGGCGGGCCGTCAGCCGTGTGCCGCAGGCCATTCCGCAAGCGGCGCTGCTGCGCTGGCTCTCGAAGCTCGCGCATGTCGCGCTCTACGTGTTCATCCTCGCGCAGCCGCTGCTCGGCATCATGATGATCAACCTGGGCGGCAAGCCGGTGTCGCTCGACTGGCTCGGTATATCGTTCACGCTGTTCGGCCCCGACAAGGCGCTGCGGCCGACGATCAAGGAAGCGCACGAGCTGATCGGCAACGCGTTCTACTTCGTGATCGGCCTGCACGCGCTGGCCGCGCTTTACCATCATTTCATCCGGCGCGACGACGTGCTGCGGCGCATGGCGCCCTGAGCGGCACGTTCCGGAAGCCTGCAGCAGGCGGGGGCGCATGGTTGTGCTGACAACCATACGCCCCCCGGTTCGTTTACCGCCATCCGCGCTGGCCATCGCGTTGAACATTCTGTAACATCTCGGCTGTTTTTACATTCCGCTTACTCGTTGCCGAGCATGCTGCACCGACATCGTCACCTGACCGCCTGGCTTGGCGTGCTCGCGATCTGGTTTGCGATCGCGGCGCCGCTGGTGTCGCAGTGGCGCGTCGCGCAGGCGGCCACGCCCGACGCGATCGTCTGCAGTACGGAGCATGGGGCGCATCCGTCGCCTGGTGCGGGCCGCATGCACGATCATGCGCTGCATCTCGATGCATGCGGCTACTGCGGCTTCTTCGCGCACAGCCCCGCGATCGGCGGGCCTGCCGCCGCAGCACTCGCTTCCGTTCCCGTCGTTTCCGTTTCCGCCGCCGCGCCGCCTGCCGTCGCGGCGCGCACCGACCGCTATCCGCGCGCGTACCCGCGCGCCCCGCCCGAGCGCGCCTGACGCGCTGTTTCCGTTCCATTCATCGCCGATATCCGTGCGGCCCGTCGAGGCCGCGTGGAGGGCGTCACTCGGGCTTTCGATCATGACCATTTTCCAGTTGCGTGCGCCGCGGGCGTCACGCAATGCCTGCGCGCGGCGGTTGCCGCGCGTGCTGAAACTCACCGTTCCCGCACTTGCTGTCAGTGCATTGGCTGCAAGCGCCGCGGCTGCCGAAACGACGCGCGCGCCCCGCGCGCCGACCGACGAGACGGCCGCGCCGCTGCCGGCCATCGAAGTCGTCGCATCGCCGCTGTCGACGCCGCTCGTCGTCGTCACGGATCCGAAGACGCCGCGCCAGCCGCTGCCCGCCAGCGACGGCGCGGATTACCTGAAAACGATCCCCGGTTTCACGTCGATCCGCAGCGGCGGCACCAACGGCGACCTCGTGCTGCGCGGGATGTTCGGCTCGCGGCTGAACATCCTCGCGAACGGGATGTCGACGCTCGGCGCATGTCCGGGCCGGATGGATGCGCCGACGTCGTATATCGCGCCGGAAAGCTATGACAAGGTCACCGTCGTGAAGGGGCCTCAGACCGTGCTGTACGGTCCCGGCGCGTCGGCCGGCACCGTGATGTTCGAGCGCGTGACGCCCCGCTTCGACAAGCCCGGCATGCGCTTCGAGGGCAGCCTGGTCGGCGGGTCGTTCGGCCGCAACGACCAGAACGTCGACGTGACGGCCGGCACGCCGGACGTCTATGGCCGCGTGACCGCGAACCACGCGCATTCGCAGGACTACAAGGACGGCAACGGCAACACCGTGCCGTCGCAGTGGGACAAGTGGAACGCCGATGCGGCGCTCGGCTGGACGCCGGACGACCACACGCGCGTCGAGCTGACCGCCGGCACCGGCGACGGCTATGCGCGCTACGCGGGGCGCGGGATGGACGGCGCGCATTTCCGCCGCGAGACGTTCGGCCTGTCGTTCGACAGGAAGCATCTCGGCGACGTGCTCGACCGGATCGAGGCACGCGTGTACTACAACGAAGCCGATCACGTGATGGACAACTACACGTTACGGCAACCGGATCCGACCAGCAGCATGCCGATGCGGATGGCATCGGAAGTTCGGCGTCGCACGTTGGGCGCGCGCACGGCCGCGACGTTCCGCTTCGCCGACGACTTCAAGCTCGTGACGGGCGTCGATGCGCAATCGAACCGGCTCGACTCGCGCTCGGCGATGGGGCGGCAGAACTATGGCGACAAGCCGTGGGATGCGCAGGCGACGATGTGGAACGCCGGCGTGTTCGGCGAGCTGACGTGGTATGCGAACGACGTGTCGCGCGTGATCGGCGGTGCGCGCATCGACTATGCGAGCGCGCGCGACAAGCGCGCAACGGCGAGCGGCATGATGAAGAGCAAGCCGAACCCGACCTTCGATGACGATCGCACGCGCGTGCTGCCGAGCGGCTTCCTCCGCTACGAGCGCGATCTCGCGTCGCTGCCCGTCACGTGGTACGCGGGCGTCGGCCATACGGAGCGCTATCCCGACTACTGGGAGCTGTTTTCCGCGAAGCGCGGGCCGGCCGGGTCGGTCAACGCGTTCTCGGCGGTGCAGCCGGAGAAGACCACGCAACTCGACATCGGCGCGCAATACAAGAGCGAACGGCTCGATGCATGGGTGTCGGCGTATGCGGGTTATGTTCAGGACTTCATCCTGTTCAACTATGCGGCCGGCATGATGGGCCCGACCACGCAGGCAACCAACGTCAACGCACAGATCATGGGTGGCGAAGCGGGCGTCTCGTGGAAACCGGTTTCGCCGCTGCGCGTCGAGACGTCGCTCGCATATGCGTGGGGGCGCAACGTGGCAACCGGCGATCCGTTGCCGCAGATGCCGCCGCTCGAGGCGCGCATCGGGCTCGAATACACGCGCGGTGCGTGGTCGGCCGGGGGGCTGTGGCGCATCGTTGCGCCGCAGCATCGCTATGCGCTGAACGAGGGCAACGTGGTCGGCAAGGACTTCGGCCCGAGCGCCGGATTCGGTGTGCTCTCGCTGCATGCGCAATACAACGTCAGCAAGACCGTGCAGATCTCGGTCGGCGTCGACAACGTGCTGAACAAGGCCTACACCGAGCACCTGAACCTCGCCGGCAACGCGGGCTTCGGCTATCCGGCGAACTCGCCGGTGATGGAGCCGGGCCGGACCGCATGGTTGCGTGTGAGTGCGAAGCTTTGACGAATCGCGCGTGTGCATTGCAGCATGTGCACGCATGAACGCGGCCCCGCCCGAACGGGCGGGGCGCGTCAACCGATTAGAGAACCGTGTCTAGTCAGGGCGCAAACGTTCGCGACTCGTGATTCACTCCCGCATTCGACGCACACGGTGGTCGCGATGTTGGCGACGCATAGTGCGTGTCGATCCGGCTTCATTCGCACCGGCAGCACAATAATCAGGAGAACATGCATGGCCAATACGATGCGTTCCAGGGTGGTGGCAGGGGCAGTGGCATGCGCGATGAGCATCGCGCCGTTCGCGGGGACGACTGTGGCAATGACGCTCGCGACGACGCACGCGGCGATGGCGGCGACCGCGCCCGCCGATGGCTACGCGGCGACGCGTTATCCGATCATCCTCGTGCACGGGCTGACGGGTACCGACAAGTACGCCGGCGTGCTCGAGTACTGGTACGGGATCCAGGAGGACCTGCAACAGAACGGTGCGACCGTCTACGTCGCGAACCTGTCGGGGTTCCAGAGTGACGACGGCCCGAACGGGCGCGGCGAGCAGTTGCTCGCTTACGTGAAGACGGTGCTCGCGGCGACGGGGGCGACCAAGGTCAATCTCGTCGGCCACAGCCAGGGGGGCCTCACGTCGCGCTATGTTGCTGCCGTCGCGCCCGATCTCGTTGCGTCGGTGACGACGATCGGTACGCCGCATCGCGGCTCCGAATTCGCCGACTTCGTGCAGACCGTGCTGGCATACGACCCGACCGGACTTTCGTCATCGGTGATCGCCGCGTTCGTCAATGTGTTCGGTATCCTGACGAGCAGCAGCCACAACACGAACCAGGACGCGCTCGCCGCGCTGCAGACGCTGACGACCGCACGCGCTGCCACGTACAACCAGAACTATCCGAGTGCGGGCCTGGGTGCGCCCGGCAGTTGCCAGACCGGCGCGCCGACGGAAACCGTCGGCGGCAACACGCACCTGCTGTATTCGTGGGCCGGCACGGCGATCCAGCCGACGCTCTCCGCGTTCGGCGTGACGGGCGCAACGGATACGAGCACCATTCCGCTCGTCGATCCGGCGAACGCGCTCGACCTGTCGACGCTTGCCCTGTTCGGCACGGGTACGGTGATGATCAATCGTAGCTCCGGGCAGAACGACGGGCTCGTGTCGAAGTGCAGTGCGCTGTACGGCAAGGTGCTGAGCACGAGCTACAAGTGGAACCACCTCGACGAGATCAACCAGCTGCTCGGCGTGCGCGGTGCATATGCGGAAGATCCGGTCGCGGTGATCCGCACGCATGCGAACCGGCTGAAGCTGGCGGGCGTGTAATCGATGACGGTACGTGAAGGACGCGCGCCGCTGGCGCGGCGCGCCATGATTTATGGTGCCGTGGGGCTGGCGGCGATTGCCGGCGTGGCGATGTGGAGCGGTGCGGGCTGGCATCGCGGGACGGGCGCTGCCGGCGATGCGCGGGATGCGCCGGTGGCAGGCGGATTGGCTGCCGCACCGCCGCAGGCCGCCGTGCCGGCAAGCGCGGGCCTGCCGCCGTCGCTGGCCGGCTCCAGTGCGCCCCGGTTGCCGCTCGATGCCGGCGGCCATCTGGCGAAGTCGCGCGCGGTGCGCGACTTCTTCGACTACTGCCTGACCGCACAGAGCGACCTGGGCGCGCCCGCGCTCGATGCGTTCGTCGTGCGCGAGATTGCCGCGCAACTCGACGGCACCGTTGCGCAGGCCGAAGCGCTCGACGTATGGCATCGCTATCGCGCCTATCTCGATGCACTCGCGAAACTGCGCGATGCCGGCGCGGTCGACAAGTCCGACCTCGGCGCGCTGCAGCTCGCGCTCGACCAGCGCGCGTCGATTGCATATCGCACGCTCGGTGACTGGAGCCAGCCGTTTTTTGGTGCGGAGCAGTGGCGGCAGCGCTACGACCTCGCGCGACTGAAGATCACGCAGGACCGGACGCTGACGGACGCGCAGAAGGCCGAGCGGCTCGCCGCGCTCGAACAGCAGATGCCGGCCGACGAACGCGCGGCGCAACAACGCATCGACCGGCAGCGGGCGGCGATCGACCAGATCGCGCAATTGCAGAAGAGCGGGGCAACGCCCGATGCGATGCGCGCGCAGCTGACGCAGACGCTCGGCCCTGAGGCCGCTGCGCGCGTCGCGCAGATGCAGCAGGACGACGCGTCGTGGCAGAGCCGCTATGCGGACTATGCGGCGCAGCGTGCGCAGATCGAGTCGGCGGGCCTGACGCCGCAGGATCGCGACGCGCAGATCGCCGCGCTGCGGCAGCGCGTGTTCACGAAGCCCGGCGAAGCGGTGCGCGCGGCATCGCTCGATCGCGGGGCGGGCAGCGCGCGGTAACGCGGGAGGCGCGGGCGGCGCGGCGCATGAGCGCCGCTATGCCGCGCGCGTGAGATCCTGCGGCAGGTGTCGCTCGATGGTATTCGCGAGCGTGTCGAACGCGGGGCCGATGCCTTCGTGCGGGACGCACGCATAGCCGAGCAGCAGGCCGCGCCGCGCGGTGTCGAGGCTGCTGTAATAGCTGGTGAGCGGGCGCACGATCACGCCCGCGTCGAACGCGCTTTGCGTGACCGCGCGATCGTCGCAGGCGTCAGGCAGGCCGAGCACGAGATGCAGGCCTGCCTCGTCGCCCATCACGGGCAGCGCGTCGCCGAAGCGCGTGCGGATCGCGTCGATCATCAGTTGCCGGCGCTCGCCGTACAGCGTGCGCATTCGTCTGACGTGCGAAGTCAGGTGGCCGTCCATGATGAATTCGGCGAGCACGGCCTGCTGCATCAGCTGGCCCTCGCGGTACAGCTCCGACAGCCCGGTGCGGAACGTGTCGACCAGATGCTCGGGCACGACCATGTAGCCCATCCGCAGCCCCGGGAACAGCATCTTGCCGAGGCTGCCGACGTAGATCACGCGGCCGCCGTCGTCGAGCCCCTGCAGCGATGCGAGCGGGCGGCTGCCGTAGCGGAACTCGCTGTCGTAGTCGTCCTCGATGATCCAGCAGCGGTGCTGGCGCGCGTATTCGAGCAGCATCCGGCGTCGCGCGAGGCTCATCACCATCCCCAGCGGGTACTGATGCGACGGCGTGACGAGCACGAGCCGCGGCGGATGCTGCATGTCGCTGGCACGCGGGTCGAGCCCTTCCTGGTCGACCGGCACCGGTGTCAGCGTGAGGCCGGCCGCCTGCAATACGCTGCGCACGCCCCAGTAGCACGGCTCCTCGACCCAGGCGCGATCGCCGATGTCGGACAGCAGCCGCACCGCGAGATCGATCGACTGGTGGATGCCCGTCGTGATGATCACCTGGTCCGGCGAGCATTTGACCGAACGCGCGACGCGCAGGTAATCGGCGAGCGCCCGCCGCAATGGCCGGTAGCCGCCGCCCGGCGCATAGGTCAGCAGTTCGGGATTCGCTTCCTTCCACAGCCGCGCCTGCAGGCGGCTCCACGTCCGGCTCGGGAATTCCGACACGTCCGGCACGCCCGGCATGAACGCGCCCCACTGGCGCCGCGACACGCCCGCATGCTCGATCAGTTGCCGGCCGCGCATCGACAGGCTGCCCTGCGCGTCCGGCAGCGGCGGTTCATCGGCGCTCGACGGCGGCGGCGCGGCGCCCGGCACGAGGATCGCGGCGGCGTCCGGCCGCGTGTCGGCGACATAGGTGCCGCTGCCGGTGGTCGTCAGCACGTAGCCTTCGGCCGTCAGCTGGTCGTACACGTGCAGCACGGTATTGCGCGCGATCGACAGGTCGGCCGCGAGCGTGCGCGAACTCGGCAGCTTTGTTCCTGGCCCCAATTCCCCGGTCAGGATGGCCTGCTGCATCTGCTGCAGCAACTGCCGGTACATCGGCTCGGGCGAGCTGCGGTCGAGGCGGGCAGAGAGCCAGTCGGCGAGGATCACGGTATCCAAAGTGGTCCTACTAGTAATATTGAAATGGTTCCCTATTGTAGAACCGTGGGCGCCGTATAGTGGCTCGCATCTCAAAATCAATTGTCGCGAAGCAAGGGGACAGCCACGATGAAGTCCGATGATGTGATCGTCAGCTTTCGCGGCGTGCGGAAGACCTACGACGGCGAAACGCTGGTCGTCAAATCGCTCGACCTCGATATCCACCGCGGGGAATTCCTGACGCTGCTCGGGCCGTCCGGCTCGGGAAAGACCACCTGCCTGATGATGCTGGCCGGCTTCGAATTCCCGACCGGCGGCGAGATCCGCCTCGACGGCGAGCTGCTGAACAACGTGCCGCCGCACAAGCGCAACATCGGCATGGTGTTCCAGAACTACGCGCTGTTTCCGCACCTGACGGTCGAACAGAACGTCGCGTATCCGCTGACCGTGCGCAAGCTGCCGGCGGGCGAGCGCGCGGAACGCGTCGCGCATGCGCTGAAGATGGTGCAGATGGAGCGCTTCGCGAAACGCTACCCGGCGCAGTTGTCGGGCGGCCAGCAGCAGCGCATCGCGCTGGCGCGGGCGCTCGTGTTCGAGCCGAAGCTGGTGCTGATGGACGAGCCGCTCGGTGCGCTCGACAAGCAGCTGCGCGAACACATGCAGTACGAACTGAAGGCGCTGCACGAAAAACTCGGCGTGACCTTCGTGTATGTGACGCACGACCAGGGCGAGGCGCTGACGATGTCCGATCGCGTCGCCGTGTTCGACAAGGGCATCGTGCAGCAGCTCGACACCGTCGACCGCCTGTACGAATCGCCTTGCAACGAATTCGTCGCGAACTTCATCGGCGACAGCAACCGGCTGCGCGGCACCATCGCGCGCGTCGACGGCGAATTCTGCGAATTCCGGCTCGACGACGGCACGAAACTCGTCGGCCGCCGCATCGGCGATGCAGCCGAGGGGGCGCCGGCCGTCGCGTGCATCCGTCCCGAACGCATGAGCCTCGCCGCGCACGGCGCGAACGGGCACGCGAACGGCGCGGCCGCCAACCAGCTGAGCGGCGAGGCGCGCAGCCTCATCTATTTCGGCGACCACGTGCGCATGCGTTGCGCGCTGCCCGGCCAGGACGAATGCTTCGTGAAGGTGCCGCTCGGCACCGGCGCGCTCGATGCGTTCTCGCCCGGCGCACCGGTCGCGCTCGCGTTCTCGCCCGAACACCTGCGCGTGTTCGCATGAGCCGCGTTTCCCCCGATTTTCCGTAGCACGTCGTCAACAACAACTGCCCACTTCCACCACGAGAGGAGAGGAACCATCATGAACCGAGCACGCATTACCGGACGGCGCACCGCGCTGGCTTTGGCGCTCGCCGTCGTCGGCGCATCGGCATCGGCTGCCGAACTCACGGTCGTCAACTTCGGCGGCGCGAACGGCGACGCACAGAAGGCCGCGTTCAACCAGCCGTTCGAGAAGGCGACCGGCAACAAGGTCACGGCCGTCGAATACAACGGCGAGCAGGCGAAAGTGAAGGCGATGGTCGAGGCGAAGCACGTCAACTGGGACGTGGTCGAAGTCGAATCGGGCGACCTGAACCGCGGCTGCGACGAAGGGCTGTACGAGAAGCTCGACTGGTCGAAGATCGCGAAGAAATCCGACCTGATTCCGGAATCGCCGCAGGTGTGCGGCGTCGGCTTCTTCGTGTGGTCGACGGCGCTGTCGTACAACGCTGACAAGCTGAAATCGGCGCCGACCGGCTGGGCCGATTTCTGGAACGTGAAGAAATTCCCGGGCAAGCGCGGCATGCGCAAGGGCGCGCGCTACAACCTCGAATTCGCGCTGATGGCCGACGGCGTCCCGACGAAGGACGTGTACAAGGTGCTCGGCACGAAGGCCGGGCAGGATCGCGCGTTCAAGAAGCTCGACGAGCTGAAGCCGTACATCCAGTGGTGGGAAGCGGGCGCGCAGCCGCCGCAGTTCCTGGTGGCCGGCGACGTCGTGATGTCGACCGCGTACAACGGCCGCATCGACGCCGCGCAGAAGGAAGGCAAGAACCTGAAGGTCGTGTGGAACGGCAGCATCTACGACCTGGACTACTGGGCGATTCCGAAGGGCTCGCCGAACAAGGCGCTGGCCGAGCAGTACATCGCGTACACGCTGACGCCGAAGCCGCAGCAGGGCTACGCGCAGCATATCGCGTACGGCCCGACGAACATCGCGGCGATCAAGTCGCTCGACGCGAAGACGCTGGCGAACCTGCCGAACTCGCCGGCCAACGGCAAGAACGCGGTGCTGGAAGACATCGGCTTCTGGACCGACCACAGCGACGAGCTCGAGCAGCGTTTCGCCGCGTGGGCGACGAAGTAACCGTCATTCAGGCATCCTGATGCAACCCGCCGCGCGACGCGTCGATCGTGTCGCGCGGCCTTCCGCCGGATCGTGCCCGGCCGGAGAGAACCGTTGAATACGATGACGATCGCGCCTTCCTCGCCGTCGAACGCCGCGCTCAAGCGCGAGCTGAAGGCCGCCGAGGCCCGCAAGCGCACGATGGCACTGCTGCTGGTCGCGCCGCTCGCGATTTTCCTGCTGCTGATTTTCGTCGTGCCGATCGGCGCGCTGCTCACGCGCGCGGTGCAGAACCCCGAGATCGCCGCGGCGCTGCCGAACACGGTCAGGGCGCTGTCGAGCTGGGACCGCAAGGCGCCGCCGGCCGACGCCGCGTATGTCGCACTCGCGGCCGACATGACGAAGGTGGCCGACAGCGAGGCGATGGGGGCGCTCGCGCGGCGGTTGAACACCGAGATTCCAGGCTATCGCTCGCTCGTCGCGAAGACGGCGCGCGCGATGCCGCTGAAAGGCGACAACGACGCGGCACTGACGCCCGCGCAGACGCGCGACAAGCTGGTCGAGCTCGATTCGCGCTGGGGCGATGCCGCTTACTGGCAGGCGATCGCGAAGAACGGTAGCGCGTATTCGCCGTTCTACCTGCTCGCTGCACTCGACCACAAGCAGGACGGTTTCGGCCACGTCGTGCAGGCCGACCCCGACCAGTCGATCTATCTGGCGATCTTCGGCCGCACGTTCGTGATCGGCGTCGCCGTCACGCTGTTCGCGCTGCTGCTCGGCTATCCGCTCGCGTACTGGATCTCGACGCTGTCGGAGCGGCGCGCGAACCTCGTGATGATCCTCGTGCTGATTCCATTCTGGACGTCGGTGCTCGTGCGCGTCGCCGCGTGGATCGTGCTGCTGCAGAGCGAAGGGCTCATCAATACGGCGCTGATCGGCAGCGGGCTGATCTCGCATCCGCTGACGCTGCTGTTCAACCGCGTCGGCGTGTACATCTCGATGACGCACATCCTGCTGCCGTTCATGATCCTGCCGCTGTACAGCGTGATGAAGTCGATCCCGCCGACCTACCAGCGCGCGGCCGTCTCGCTCGGCAGCCACCCGTTCGCCGCGTTCTGGCGCGTGTACGTGCCGCAGACCTACCCGGGCGTCGGCGCGGGCGCGCTGCTCGTGTTCATCCTCGCGATCGGCTACTACATCACACCCGCGCTGCTCGGCGGGCCGAATGACCAGATGGTCAGCTACTACGTCGCGTACTTCACGAACGTGACGATCAACTGGGGCATGGCGTGTGCGCTCGGCGGGCTGCTGCTCGCGGCGACGCTCGTGCTGTACGCGGTGTACGGGCGCTTCACGCGCACCAACGTGAGCCTCGGCTGAGTGCCGCGTGCAACGATACGGGAAGGAGATTCGAACCATGAAACTCGCCAGGCCGCTGTTCGCGCCGCACATGTCGTTCGTCGAGCGCGCGTGGTACGTCGCATTGCGCGTGCTCGTCGTGCTGACGCTGCTGTACCTGATCCTGCCGGTGCTCGCGATCGTGCCGCTGTCGTTCTCGTCGAGCACGTTCCTCGTCTATCCGATCCCGGGCTTCTCGATGCGCTGGTACGAGAACCTGATCGCATCGGACGAGTGGCGCATGGCCGCGAAGAACAGCTTCATCGTCGCGCCGTCGGCGACCGTCGTCGCGACCGTGCTCGGCACGCTCGCCGCGATCGGTCTCACGAAGGCCGACTTCCGCGGCAAGGGGCTGCTGATGGCCGTGCTGCTGTCGCCGATGATCGTGCCGGTCGTCGTGGTCGGCGTCGGCATGTACCTGTTCTTCGCGCCGCTCGGGCTCGCGAACACCTACACGGGGCTGATCGCCGCGCACGCGGCGCTCGGCGTCCCGTTCGTCGTGACGACGGTGGCCGCGACACTGCAGGGCTTCAACCAGAACCTCGTGCGCGCGAGCCTGTCGCTCGGCGCGAATCCGGTGTCGACGTTTTTCCGCGTGACGCTGCCGGTGATCGCGCCGGGCGTGATGTCGGGCGCGCTGTTCGCGTTCGCGACGTCGTTCGACGAGGTCGTCGTCACGCTGTTCCTCGCGGGCGCGGACCAGACGACGCTGCCGCGCCAGATGTTCACGGGTATCCGCGAGAACATCAGCCCGACGATCGCTGCGCTCGCAACGATCCTGATCATCTTCTCGACGAGCCTGCTGCTGGCGCTCGAGTGGCTGCGCGGTCGCAATGCGCGGCGCGCGGTGAGCTGATCCATCACGTTCGGCACGATGCGCCGCCGTGCAGCGGCGCATTTTCTTTCATTTCGCTGACTGACGAGGCGGCCGCCTGCACGTTCGGTGCGGCTCTGCAACAATAACGGGCGCGGCGGCGCGCGTTCCGTGCGGTGCGTCCGGAACGCCGCCGCGAGTCCAATCCGCGACGCGGCGCAACGCGTCGCTCGTCAGCCGAGCCTCATCTTGTCCGAATTCGCTTCCCCCGCCGGCGCGCATGAGCCGGCCGTCAACTGGCGTGCGATGTCCGCCGTGCTGCTGGCCGTCGCGCTCGCGACGCTCGACACCGCGATCGCGAACACCGCGCTGCCCGCGATCGCCGCCGACCTGCATGCGTCGCCCGCCGCGTCCGTATGGATCATCAACGCGTACCAGCTCGCGATGGTCGCGACGCTGCTGCCGCTCGCGTCGCTCGGCGACATCGTCGGCCACAAGCGCGTGTACGTCGCCGGCCTCGCGGTGTTCACGCTCGCGTCGCTCGGTTGCTCGCTCGCGTCGACGCTGCCGATGCTGACGGTCGCGCGGATCGTGCAGGGCTTCGGCGCGAGCGCGATCATGAGCGTCAACGTCGCGCTGATCCGCGGCCTGTTTCCCGCGCACCGGCTCGGGCGCGGCGTCGGCTTCAACGCGCTCGTGGTCGGCGTGTCGTTCGCGGTGGGGCCGACGATCGCGTCGCTGATCCTGTCGGTCGCCGCGTGGCCGTGGCTGTTCGCGGTGAACGTGCCGCTCGGCGTGTTCGCACTTGCCGTGGCGATTCCGTCGCTGCCGCAGACGGCGCGCGGCAAGCATGTGTTCGATCCGGTCGCCGCGCTGTTCAACGTGATCACGTTTGCGTCGCTGATCTTCGCGCTCGGCGAATTCGCGCAGCGCGGGCCGCTTTCCATCGTGTTCGCGGCGGCGGCGGTTGCGCTCGTCTTCGGCTGGCTGCTGATCCGCCGCCAGGCCGGGCACCCGGCGCCGATGCTGCCGGTCGACCTGTTTCGCCGGCCGGTGTTCACGCTGTCCGCGCTGACCGCCGTGTGCGCGTTCGCCGCGCAGGGGCTCGCGTTCGTGTCGCTGCCGTTCTATTTCGAAACCGTCCTGCATCGCAACGCGGTCGAGACGGGGTTCCTGATGACGCCGTGGTCGGCGATCGTCGCGCTCGCCGCGCCGATAGCGGGGCGCTTGTCGGATCGCTATCCGCCGGGCCTGCTCGGGGCGATCGGTCTGGCATTGCTGAGCGCGGGCATGGTGTCGCTCGCCGCGTTGCCGGCGGCACCGGGCGTCATCGACATCGGCTGGCGGATGATGCTGTGCGGCGCGGGCTTCGGTTTCTTCCAGTCGCCGAACCTGAAGGCGCTGATGTCGAGCGCGCCGCCCGAGCGCAGCGGCGGCGCGAGCGGGATCATCGCGACCGCACGGCTGATCGGGCAGGCGACGGGTGCGGCGCTCGTCGCATTGTCGTTCGGGATCGCGGGGCACCACGGGCCGACGCTCGCGCTGATGCTCGGTGCAGGTTTCGCCGGAGCGGCGAGCGTCGCGAGTGGATTGCGGCTGTTTGCGCCGTCGCATCGCGCGGGCGTGCCGGCCGCGTCGGAACGCGTGAAGGAGCCGGCTGCGGAGTAGGAGAGACAAGCCGGCGCGCGGCAACCACCGCCGCGCGCCGGCCTTCACGCTTCGCTCAGAACCCGCCCGACTTGATCAGCTGGTTGAGGTTCGCGATGTTCAGGCTGCCGAAGCCGGTCGTGTAATCCCAGCCGGTGCCTGCGTTGTAGCCATACCCCTGATAGCCGTTGTTGCCCGACACCACGTCGTAGCGCACGAGCGACGGGTTCGACGGAATGTCGGCGTAGAACTTGCCGGCCGGGAAACCGAGGCCCGTGCCGTTCGCCGCGAGCAGGCGCGCCCAGAAACCCGTGAAGATCGGCGCGGCAAGGCTCGTGCCGCCGATCTGCTGCAACTGGCCGTAGTTGTAGATGTATGCGCCGGTGCTTTGCGCGGCGTCGAACGCGACGTCCGGCAACTGGCGGTTGCTGCCCGACTGCCACGACGGCGCGGGCAGGATCGTGCTGACGCCGCCGCCCGTCGCCCACAGCTTGCCGTTGCCGTCGAGCCCTTCGTTCCACACCGTCTCGTTCGAGAACGCGCCCGACGACGTCGTGTAGAGCGTCGTGCCGCCGATCGCGAGCACGTGCGGCGACGATGCCGGCCACGATACCGTGTAGTTCGAGCCGTCCGGATAGCCGCGGTTGTTGCACTCGTACACGCCTTCGTCGCCCGACGAAACGGAGAACGTCTGGCCTTGCGCCGCAGCGGTCGTGAAGATCTGCTCCTCGGCGTCGATCGTGCCGTCCGCGTTCGCATCGGTCTCGCACCAGCCGAGCGACACGTTGATCACCTTCGCGGTGTTGTCCGACACGGCGCGGTTGAACGCCTGCGTGAGGCCCGTGTTGCCGCTCGCATTGAGGTCGGCCATGTAGAACACGAGCTTGCCGACCTGGCCGCCGGCCGAGCCGACGATCGACTGGCTGTCGAGGTCCCACTCGCCCTGGCCGTCCTGGTCGTCGGTGTAGCTGCCGCCCGAGCCGTTGGTCTTGATGGTCTGCGTCGTGACGGCGCCGTAACCGTTGCTCGACGTGAACTGCTTCAGGTCCTGCAGCGTCTGCGACACGCCGCCGATCGTGATGATGCCGACGGTCACGCCGGCCGCGGTCGGCACGCCGGTCGCGTTGTAGAGGCCCGGGAATTCCTTCGGATAGTGGCCGGTCGCCGTGCCGGCCGCGAGCGCTTGCGGCTTCGACACATTGCCGATGTGCAGCAGCGGCCGCGCGTGGGCGACGCTCTGCAGCCCGAGCACCGAGCCGACGACGTCGCCGAGCGCGCGCGGCACCTGCGCAGTCGACGTGTTCGCGAAGCCGGAGTGACCCGCGTAGTCGAAGTGCACGAGCGACGTGTTGAACGCGGTCTTCACGGTCGCGGCCGTGCCGCTGGCGGAAACCAGCAGGCGGTTCGGCGCAACCTCGACGTTCACGAAGCCGCTCTTGCGCAGATAGTCGACGACCGACTTGACCTGTGCATCGGTCGGCGCGTAGTTGGCGAGGAACTGCTCGTGCGTGAGGTACTGGCGGTAATGCGCGCTGCCGGGCCGGTTCACGTCGCGCGCCAGTTGCTTGAGCTGCGCGGCGTTGCGCAGCTTCAGGCTGACGACGACGTTGGTCGTTTCACCGCCTGCCAGTTCGAGCGACGGCGCCGCACTGCGCGCCATCAACTGCGGGCCGGTCAGAAAGGCCTTCGTATGCGTATCGACCCAATCCGTCGTCGCATGCGCCGCGGCGGCGGCGAACACGAACGGTGCCACGCACGCGAGGCGGCGGGGCGACGGAAGGGGAAGGGCAAACCAGGTGTTCCTTTTCATCGGGAGTCCTTTTTTAGGAGAGGCGACGTTACTGGAACCCCCGGCCCTTGTGGGGCCGCGAGCGGTGACGAGCGTAGGGCGTCGGTGTCGTTCGGGTAGCTGCCATTTTCCACAGCTGTCAGTTCTGACATCGGCGCGTGCGGATGCAGGCGGGTTGCCGGAAGCGCGTGCGATGGTGAGCACAGCGAACGGAACCGGTTCGCGGCACGACAGCGCGGCCACGCGCGACGTTCGCACGCACGAGTTGCTCGTCGCGGCATCGAAACGTGCGCGATCACGGAGCGGATCGCCGCGTGAGCGCATCGCGCGCGACCAGTCGTTGTTGCGTGCCACGTCGCACTATGTGGTCAAACGCAGCGACCCGGCAGGAACGGATACGTATGTGCACAAGAAAGGGGGCGGTCGATCGCAAACGTTTCCCGAACTGTGGAACGGTGCTTCCGGCAGTCTTGCGGGTGTCTTTCGGATCGCATGCGGCATTTGCGGATTAGAGGAAAGGCTCGAATTCGGGGGCATGGACACCCCGGCGAGGCGGACAGCCGGCCGCGCAAGTTCGCGCGGCGTCGTTCGCGAAATTCCGCCTTGACGCGTGTCGATCAGCGGATATGCTTCGATCCATAACCATCGGGTTATGAATCTTGGACGATATGCAGAACGCTCACGACATGCTTTTCCGGACGCTTGCCGATCCGACGCGCCGCGCGCTTTTCGAGCGGCTGTGCGAGGAGGGCGAGCTGACGGTAGCCGCGCTGACGGCCCATGCGGGCGTCTCGCAGCCGGCCGTGTCGAAGCACCTCGGTGTACTGAAGCAGGCCGGGCTCGTGAATGACCGTCACGAAGGCCGGCAGACGCACTACAGCGCGCAGCCTCAAGCGCTGGCCCCGTTGATCGACTGGACGAGCCAGATGGCCGGCTTCTGGCAGAACCGGTTCGATGCCCTCGACGATCTTCTGAAAAGGATGGACCAGTAATGAACCAGGCCACTACCGAAACGCGCTCCGTCGTCGTCGAACGGGAGCTGCCTCATCCGCCGGAGAAGATCTGGCGCGCGCTCACGCAGCCGCACCTGATCGAGGCATGGCTGATGAAGAGCGACTTCGAGCCCGTCGCGGGCCGCGCCTTCAGCTTCCGCGCGGACTGGGGCTCGGTCGACTGCACGGTGCTGGCGATCGAACCGCCGCGCACGCTGTCCTACACGTGGGCCGCGTACGGCCTCGAAAGCGTCGTCACGTGGACGCTCACGCCGACGGCGGCCGGTACGCACCTGCGCATGGAGCAGGTCGGTTTCCGCGCGGATCAGGAACAGGCGTACCGCGGCGCGCAGCATGGCTGGGTCCGGTTCTTCGAGTCGCTCGAACAGGTGCTGGCGCGCCCGGACGAAGGCACGGAGGCCCGCGCATGAGCACAACGGACCTCACGCCGTCGGCGCGCATCGACGCGCTGATTGCCGGCATCGCCGACTGGCGCGGCAGGACCTTTGCCGATCTGCGCCAGACGATCCTCGCGTCCGACGACGGCATCGTCGAGGAATGGAAATGGATGGGCAGCCCCGTGTGGGAATGCGACGGGATGATCGCGGTCGCGAACGCGCACAAGGGCAAGGTGAAGCTGACCTTCATGCACGGCGCGCAGCTCCCTGATCCCGACAAGCTGTTCAACGACGGCCTCGACGGCAATGCGCGACGCGCGATCGATTTTTTCGAAGGCGACCGGATCGACAAGCGGGCGTTGAAGAACCTCGTGCGCGCGGCGATCGAATACAACCGCACGCATCTGAAGAAGAACGCGCGGCGAGCGGGCCCAGGCACGAAGGCGCGGGCCGGCAAGGCGGCATGACGCTCCGCATGACCGGTCACGCAGCGTAGCGCAGGCAAAAAAATGCCCGACACGAGGTCGGGCATCCAAATCGGCCGCAACCGCCCGCGAGGCGGCTGCGGCACCTGCAAGGTGCAGGGCGCTTACGCTGCGAGCAGCGAGCGCAGCACGAACGGCAGGATCCCGCCGTGCTTGTAGTAGTCGACTTCGATCGGCGTATCGATGCGCAGCAGCACCTGCACGCGCTGCGATTCGCCGTTCTTGCGGTGGATCACGAGCGTGACGTCCTGCTGCGGCTTGAAGTCGTCGCCGAGGCCTTCGATGTCGTACGTTTCTTCACCGGTGATGCCGAGCGACTGGACGCTGTCCGAGCCCTTGAACTGCAGCGGCAGCACGCCCATGCCGACCAGGTTCGAGCGGTGGATGCGCTCGAAGCTGCGTGCGATCACGGCCTTCACGCCGAGCAGTTGCGTGCCCTTCGCGGCCCAGTCGCGCGACGAGCCCGTGCCGTACTCTTCGCCCGCGAACACGACGGTCGGCGTGTCGGCTGCGACGTACTGCATCGCCGCGTCGTAGATCGACTGCTGTTCGCCGCTCGGCTGGTGGATCGTCAGGCCGCCTTCGACGCGCGTGCCGTCTGCCTTCGCCGGGATCATCAGGTTCTTGATCCGGACGTTCGCGAACGTGCCGCGCATCATCACGTCGTGGTTGCCGCGGCGCGAGCCGTAGCTGTTGAAGTCGGCCTTCTGCACGCCGTTTTCCTTCAGCCACTTGCCTGCCGGCGAGTCTTCCTTGATCGAGCCTGCCGGGCTGATGTGGTCGGTCGTGACCGAGTCACCGAAGATGCCGAGTGCGCGCGCGCCCTTGACCGTCGGGATCGATGCAGCCGGTTCCATCGAGAAGTCGTTGCCGAAGAACGGCGGCTCGGCGATGTACGTCGACTTCGGCCAGTCGTAGACCTGGCCCGATTCGCCCTCGATCTTGCTCCAGAGGTCGCCCTTCTTGGTCAGCTTCGAGTAGTTGTCCTCGAACTTCTTCGGGTCGAGCGCGAACTTGAGCAGCGCGTGGATTTCTTCGCTCGTCGGCCAGATGTCGCCGAGGTAGATGTCGCGGCCGCCCTTGCCCTTGCCGACCGGCTCGGTCATCAGGTCGCGCGTGATGTTGCCGGCGATCGCGTAGGCGACGACCAGCGGCGGCGACGCGAGGAAGTTCGCGCGGATGTTCGGGTGGATACGTGCTTCGAAGTTACGGTTGCCCGACAGCACGGCCGCCGCGACGATGTCGTTCTTCGTGATCGCTTCGTTCAGCTCCGGCGTCAGGTCGCCCGCGTTGCCGATACAGGTCGTGCAGCCGTAGGCCGCGACTTCGAAACCGAGCTTCGACAGGTAGGGCAGCAAGCCCGTCTTCGTCAGGTACTCGGTGACGATGCGCGATCCCGGCGCGAGCGAGGTCTTGATCTTCGGATCGACCGTGAGGCCGGCCTCGACCGCCTTCTTCGCGAGCAGGCCGGCGGCCAGCAGCACGCTCGGGTTCGACGTGTTCGTGCACGACGTGATCGCGGCGATCAGGATGTCGCCGTTCTTCACGTCGACGCCGTTGCTCGTCGTGTATTGCGCGCCGAGGTCTTCCGCCTTCTTCGCGAAGCCGTTTTCCGCGACCGGCTTCGAGAACAGGTCGGTGAACGTCGACTTGACGTGGCCGATCTCGATGCGGTCCTGCGGGCGCTTCGGGCCGGCCAGCGACGGCGCGACCGTCGTCAGATCCAGCGTGACGACCTTCGTGTAGTCGATGTCGCCGGCCTTCGGGATGCCGAACAGCTTCTGCGCCTTGAAGTAGTTTTCGAACGCGGCGATTTCGGCCTTCGTGCGGCCCGTGCCTTCGAAGTACTCGATCGTCTTTTCGTCGACCGGGAAGAAGCCCATCGTCGCGCCGTATTCCGGCGCCATGTTGCCGATCGTCGCGCGGTCCGGCAGCGACAGCGACTTCGTGCCTTCGCCGAAGAATTCGACGAACTTGCCGACGACCTTCTCCTTGCGCAGCATTTCGGTGATCGTCAGCACCAGGTCGGTGGCCGTCACGCCTTCGCGCAGCTTGCCCTTCAGCTCGACACCGACGACGTCCGGCGTCAGGAAGTACACCGGCTGGCCGAGCATGCCGGCTTCAGCCTCGATGCCGCCCACGCCCCAGCCGACCACGCCGATGCCGTTGATCATCGTCGTGTGGCTGTCCGTGCCGACGAGGGTGTCCGGGTAGTACACGGTGTCGCCGCCGTCCGCCTTCTTGTGGACGCCGCGCGCGAGGTATTCCAGGTTCACCTGGTGGACGATGCCCACGCCCGGCGGCACGACCTTGAACGTGTCGAACGCCTGCATGCCCCACTTCATGAACTGGTAGCGCTCGTTGTTGCGCTGGAATTCCAGTTTCATGTTCAGGTCGAGCGCGTCCTTCTGGCGGAAGTAGTCGATCTGCACCGAGTGGTCGACGACGAGATCGACCGGGACCAGCGGCTCGATCTTCTTCGGGTTCTTGCCCGTGCGCTCGGCGACGCCGCGCATGGCCGCGATGTCGGCGAGCAGCGGCACGCCCGTGAAGTCCTGCAGCACGACGCGCGACACGACGAACGGAATCTCGTCGACGCGCTTGTCGTTCGGCTTCCAGTTCGCGAGCTGCTGGATGTGCTCTTCGGTGATCTTCTTGCCGTCGTAGTTGCGCAGCACGGACTCGAGGACGATACGGATCGACACCGGCAGGCGTTCGATCTTCGTCTTCAGTTCCTTGCCGAGCTGCGGCAGCGAGTAGAACTTGCCTTTGCCGGAACCGCTGTCGAATTCCTTGAGGGTCTTGTGGAGATTGTGGGCCATGGTGATTTTCCTGGGTTTAAGGCTAGGAAACTACGTGTCCTGTAGATGACGGCTATATCACATACAAGTCGACGTACTCATCGACCGGCATCGCTTCGAGCTTTGCCTGGTCCAGCGACACGTCGAGAATCGCTTGTTGCTGCTTGGCCGGAAAGCGGCGGGCAAGGTTGGTCCTGAACTTCTCGACCAGGAGCGGGACGCCTTCCGTCCGGCGCCGCCGATGGCCGAGCGGGTATTCGACCGCCACCTCGGCAAGCTTCGACCCGTCCGTGAACTCGATCGTCAGCGCATTCGCGATCGATCGCTTGTCCGGGTCGTGATAATCCTTCGTGAACTGCGGATCCTCGACGCACACGGTTTTCGCGCGCAACGCGTCGATGCGGGGATCGGCGGCGGCCGAATCTTCGTAGTCGGCCGCGGTCAGCCGGCCGAACAGCAGCGGCACGGCGACCATGTACTGGATGCAGTGGTCGCGGTCGGCCGGATTGGCGAGCGGGCCCTGCTTGTCGATGATGCGGATCGCGGCCGCGTGCGTGCGGATCGTGATCCGGCTGATGTCGTCCGTCGTGCGGCCCGCGGCGGCGAGCTGCGCGTGCAGCTGCAGCGCGGCCTCGGCGGCCGTTTGCGCGTGAAATTCCGCGGGGAACGCGATCTTGAACAGCACGTTTTCCATCACGTACGTGCCGTACGGGCGCTGGAAGCGGAACGGCTTGCCGTCGAACAGCACGTCGTAGAAGCCCCAGGTCCTGGCCGTGAGCGCCGACGGGTAGCCCATTTCACCCGTTTTCGCGATCAGCGCGAGGCGCACCGCGCGGGACGTGGCGTCGCCGGCCGCCCATGACTTGCGCGAGCCCGTGTTCGGCGCGTGGCGGTAGGTGCGCAGCGCGTGACCGTCGATGAACGCGTTGGATACCGCGTTGACCAGCTCGTCGCGCGTGAGCCCGAGCAGCCGGCCGACGACGGCGGTAGACGCGACCTTCACGAGCAGCACGTGGTCGAGCCCGACCGCATTGAACGAATTCTCGAGCGCGAGGCAGCCCTGGATCTCGTGGGCCTGGATCATCGCGACCAGCACGTCGCGCACCGTGAGCGGCTTCCGGCCGGCCGCGCGGGCCGTGCGGGAGAGCCAGTCGGCCGTCGCCAGGATCCCGCCGAGATTGTCGGACGGATGACCCCATTCGGCGGCGAGCCAGGTGTCGTTGAAGTCCAGCCAGCGGATCATCGCGCCGATGCCGAAGGCGGCCTGGACGGGATCGAGCTGGAAGGACGTGCCGGGCACCTTCGCGCCGTTCGGCACGATCGTGCCGGGCACGACGGGGCCGAGCAGCTTGGTGCAGGCAGGGTAGGACAGCGCCTCGAGTCCGCATCCGAGCGTGTCGATCAGGCAATGACGCGCCGTCTCCAGCGCGAGCGCGCTGTCGATGCCGGCATTCAGCACGTAGTCGACGATATCGACGAGTACCGTATCCGGAGCAGGGCGGACGTTGGAGACCGGGGCGGACATCGAGGGGCCGATGGGAACGCGCTTAGTTCGTTGCCGGCTTCAGCTCGTTCGACTGCGTCGGTGCCGGCGTGCCTTGCGCCATTTCCGGCGTCACGCATTCGTCCGCGAGGCGTTCGCCGCCGTTCGCGTCGGAGAACAGCATCGCCTTGGTCGGGATCACGACGAGCTTGAAGCCTGCTGCCGGATCGTAGAACGTGTCGGCACCCGTCGTCGTGGCCTGACGCGGCAGCTTGTAGTTCTTCTTCGCCCAGTGAACCGTGACGACCTGGTCGCGCTTCATGTCACCGACGAGGTCGAACGACAGGCCTTCCTTGCAGGACCACTTGACCGCGCCGTCCGGTACCGGATCGACCTTGGCTGCTGCGCGTGCCTGCGCCTTCTTGCTGCGCGGGATGATGCGCTTGGCCGGCGCCGGGCGCTTGGCCGCTGCCTTCTTCGCGGTCGTGGTGGCCGTACCCTGGGCGAACGCGCTCGGAGCCGACACCAGCATCGTGGCGGACAAGGCGCCGATAGCGGTAGCGATCAGGAGTTTCTTCATGGAGTCAGAACCTTTCGATAATCAGTTGACAAGGGCCGGCAATCGAAACTGCCGGCCGGTTTGAAACTGCACGCGCCCCGAAAGCGCGCAGCGGCCGCTATTTTCACCTATTTGGCCGCGTGTATATCAGGTTTTCGGGCTCCGTTACGTTTTTTGTCGTTTCGCAAACCTCTATCCGGTTCGCGCGTCGTCGAATGCATGAAACTCGTGTATCGGCCGGCGGCGCGCGCTTACGGCACGCTGCCCTCGGCGGCGGGGCCGAACAGCGGCGCGGCCTCGGCCGGCACGGGCTGGCCGGTGGCCCGTGCGCGGCGCAGCACCGACCAGTAATAGCGGTAACTCGCGCGATCGTGCAGCGTATCACCATGGCGTGTCGGGCCCCAGTCGGCGGCCTGCGCGGCCAGCAGGATCTCGGCGGCCAGCGCGACCTCGTCGGTGCGCGGCGCGAATGCGTCGACGATCGGGCGGATCTGCGCGGGGTGGATGCTCCACATCCGCGTGAACGCGAATTCGTCGCGCGCGCGGCGTGCATCGCCGGCGACGACGCCCATGTCGCGCACCTCGGTCGTCACGTTGTGCGACGGTGTCTTGCCGTGCGCGTGGCAGGCCGCGGCGATTTCCAGCTTCGCGCGGCGCACGAGCGGATGCTCGAACTGGCCGGGCGAGCGCATCGCGGAATCGGGAATCGCGCCATGGTGCGCGGAGACGAAATCCATCAGCCCGAAGCTCAGCGTGCCGACCGTCGGCAGCGCGGCGAGGGCGGCCGCCTGCGCGAGCGCGCCGTGCGTCTCGACGAGTACGTCGACGGGAATCGGCTGCGCGATGCCGAGCTCGCGGCGCGTGCCTTCGATGAACGCGGTCATTTCGGCGGCATCGGCGGCGCTCGCGATCTTCGGGAGCGTGATGTAGGCGGGGGCACGCGATGCGCGCAGCACGATGCGCACGTCGTCGCGCCAGTGCGGATGGGAAAAATCGTGGATGCGGACGCCGACACGGCCGAAGCGGTTCTCGTCGCTGCCGAGCAGTTCGGTGACGAGTGCCGCGTGCGCGGCTTCCTGGCCGACGGCGGCGCCGTCTTCGCAGTCGAGCGTGATGTCGAACACGGGGCCCAGCTCGGCCTGCAGCGCGAGTGACTTGCGCATCAGCTTTTCGCTGCCCGCGTAGTGATCGCAGCAGGGCAGGATCGCGGGCGGGGACGCCCCGTCGTACAGCACTTGTGCGGGAGTGAGCGCGGCCATCTCGTCTACGTCAGGGAAGCGGGTCAACGTGGAGAAAATCGGATTCGGGCGCGTTCTGGGCCCGTGCGCGGCGGGCGCGGGGCGGCAAAACGAGCGCGGATCGGATCGGTCGGCCGGGCCGGCGGCATGCCGGCCCGGGCCGAAACCGGGCTGCCCGAGGGCCGCCCGGCGAGGTGCGTAATGCTTAGTTCTTCAGCAGGTGGGCGACGCCATCGCGCTCTTCGAGCAGCTCGGCCAGCGTACCGTCCATCTTCTCGCGCGAGAACGCGTCGATTTCCAGGCCTTCGACGCGCTTGTATTCGCCGTTTTCGCAAACGACCGGCACGCCGTAGATGATGTCTTCGGGGATGCCGTACGAGCCGTCCGACGGGATGCCCATCGTGACCCACTTGCCGTTCGTGCCGAGGACCCAGTCACGCACGTGGTCGATCGCTGCGTTCGCGGCCGACGCTGCCGACGACAGGCCGCGCGCTTCGATGATCGCCGCGCCGCGCTTGCCGACGGTCGGGATGAACGTGTCGCGGTTCCACACGTCGTCGTTGATCAGCTTCAGCAGCGATTCGCCTTCGGCGGTCGCGAAGCGGAAGTCGGGGTACATCGTCGGCGAGTGGTTGCCCCACACGGCGAGCTTCTCGATCGATGCGACCGGCTTGCCCGACTTCGCCGCGAGTTGCGACAGCGCGCGGTTGTGGTCGAGGCGCAGCATGGCCGTGAAGTTCTTCTTCGGCAGATCCGGTGCCGACTTCATCGCGATGTAGGCGTTCGTGTTCGCCGGGTTGCCGACGACCAGCACCTTCACGTCGCGGCTCGCGACTTCGTTCAGCGCAGCGCCCTGGACCGTGAAGATTTCTGCGTTTGCCGACAGCAGGTCCTTGCGCTCCATGCCCTTCGAGCGCGGACGTGCGCCGACCAGCAGTGCGACGTCGGCATCCTTGAATGCGACCTTCGGATCGTCGGTGATCACGACGCCCGCGAGCAGCGGGAACGCGCAATCGTCGAGTTCCATCACGACGCCTTTGACGGCGGCTTGGGCTTGCGGGAGGTCGAGCAGTTGCAGGATGACCGGCTGGTCCTTGCCGAGCAGGTCGCCGTTCGCGATGCGGAACAGCAGGGAGTAAGCGATTTGACCTGCGGCGCCGGTGACGGCAACGCGCTTTGCGGGCTTAGCCATTGAAAATCTCCAGGACGGGTGAAGCGTTGGACACTCGCGAAAACGCCATTTTATGCGCGTTGTGCTGAGTGTTGCATTGAAGCAGGGCGGAGGACTCGCGATGGCAGACGCGGTGAACCTGGAGACGGCCGTGGCACGTAGCCGGGGACGCGCTTTTGCACCCGCGAACCCTTGCTCGACCCGGAGTGTAGGAGCCGTCCGGCTCAAAGTCAAACGGTATCATATGTCTTATATAAGACAGATGTTTTGCGGAAATTGAGTGGACTTAAAAGTGCGGTTTGTGATGAAATGCGCGCCATGACATCGAACCAGGCGAATACCGCGAATCAGACCGGCGCAGGCGGCCCAGGGCAGCCGGGCGCGAGCGATCCCGCACCCTCGCCTGCGGCTGCTCCGTCGCCGACGTTCAGCCCGTTATACCAGCAGATTAAGTCATTGATCACGCAAAGTCTCGAAACCGGTGAGTGGAAGCCGGGCGAGATCATCCCGAGCGAGGTGGAGCTCGCGGCCCGTTACAAGGTCAGCCAGGGCACCGTCCGCAAGGCGATCGACGAGCTGGCCGCCGAAAACCTCGTGGTCCGGCGGCAGGGCAAGGGCACTTTTGTTGCAACGCACAATGAAGATCGCGCGCAGTTCCGCTTCCTGCGGCTGCTGGCCGACGACGGTGCCGAGCATCCGCACGTGAGCCGCCTGCTCGAGTGCCGCCGCCTGCGCGCGCCGGCCGAGATCGCGCGGCAGCTCGACCTGAAACCGGCCGATCCCGTCGTGCAGGTGCGCCGCCTGCTGGAGTTCGAGAACGAAGTGACGGTGCTCGACGAGATCTGGCTGCCGGGCGCGATGTTCCGCGGGCTCACGTTCGAGCGGCTGAGCGAGTACAAGGGGCCGCTCTACGCGATGTTCGAGACGGAGTTCGGCACGCGGATGATCCGCGCGACGGAAAAGATCCGCGCGGTGGCGGCGGAGCCGGCGGTGGCCGACCTGCTGCACGTGCCGGCCGGTTTCCCTTTGCTGTCGGTCGAGCGCGTGTCCTATACCTATGGAGACCGTCCGGTGGAAGTGCGTCGCGGCTGGTATGTCACAACCGGGTACTACTATCAGAATGACTTGAGCTGACGGTGTATCGGCTCAAGCCGAGTGCGTTCGCGTTCCCCACGTTCGCGAAGCACGTTTCGGGCCGCCTTTGTTCTTGTTCGCGCAACTATCCAGAGCAGACTTTCGCTGCAGCGCGATATAAAAAGGCGCTAAAATCGCGGATTAGTGTGACAACATAGTAGGGGTCTAGCATGACTGATGCAGTAAGAAAGCCGAGGCCGGAATACCGGAACATCGGACTCGCCGATATCACGATGAAATATCGCATGCCGCTGGCAGCGACTTTGTCGATTCTCCACCGAGTCAGCGGTGCGCTGCTGTTCTTGTTCCTGCCGTTCCTGCTGTTCCTCTTCGACCAGAGCCTCACGTCCGAGCTCAGCTTCGAAGTCTTCAAGGCTTTCCTCTCCAACATCATCGTCAAGCTGATCGTCCTCGCACTGTCGTGGGCCTTCTTCCACCATTTCTGCGCCGGCATTCGCCACCTGCTGATGGACGTCAACCATGACGCCGTCACGAAGGAAGGCGGCAAGCGGACGGCAGCCGTCGCCTTTGTCGTCTCGATCGCGCTGACGATCGCCATGGCACTCAAACTGTTCGGAGCATTCTAAGAAAATGGCAGCCAATAACCGAATCGGCTCGAAGCGCCTCGTCGTCGGCGCTCATTACGGCCTGCGCGACTGGCTTGCGCAGCGCATCACCGCCACGATCATGGCGGTCTACACGGTCATTCTGCTCGTCCTGTTCTTCGGCGCGCACGATTTTTCGTACGAAGGCTGGGCATCGATCTTCGCCGCGCAATGGATGAAGCTCGCGACCTTCGTGATGCTGCTTTCCCTCTTCTACCACGCATGGGTCGGCGTGCGCGACATCTGGATGGACTACGTGAAGCCCGTCGGTGTGCGCCTGCTGCTGCAATCGCTGACCATCGTCTGGCTGCTCGCATGTGCGGGCTACGCCGCGCAGATTCTCTGGAGAGTGTAAAGAATGGCTGCAATCAAAACTTCCCTCCCGCGCCGCAAGTTTGACGTCGTGATCGTCGGCGCAGGCGGCTCCGGCTTGCGCGCGGCGCTGCAACTGTCGCGCGCGGGCCTGTCGGTCGGCGTGCTGTCGAAGGTGTTCCCGACCCGTTCGCACACGGTGGCCGCGCAGGGCGGTATCGGCGCGTCGCTCGGCAACATGAGCGAAGACAACTGGCACTACCACTTCTACGACACGATCAAGGGTTCCGACTGGCTCGGCGACCAGGACGCGATCGAGTTCATGTGCCGCGAAGCGCCGAACGTCGTGTACGAACTCGAGCACTTCGGCATGCCGTTCGACCGTAACGCGGACGGCACGATCTACCAGCGCCCGTTCGGCGGCCACACCGCGAACTACGGCGAGAAGCCGGTCCAGCGCGCCTGCGCGGCCGCCGACCGTACCGGTCATGCGCTGCTGCACACGCTGTACCAGCAGAACGTCGAAGCGAAGACGCAGTTCTTCGTCGAATGGATGGCGCTCGACCTGATCCGCGACGCGGAAGGCGACGTGCTCGGCGTGACGGCCCTCGAGATGGAGACGGGTGACGTCTACATCATGGAAGGCAAGACGACGCTGTTCGCGACGGGCGGCGCAGGCCGGATCTTCGCAGCATCGACCAACGCGTTCATCAACACCGGCGACGGCCTCGGCATGGCTGCGCGTTCGGGCATCGCGCTGCAGGACATGGAGTTCTGGCAGTTCCACCCGACCGGCGTGGCCGGCGCGGGCGTGCTGATCACCGAAGGCGTGCGCGGCGAAGGCGGTATCCTGCGCAACGCGAACGGCGAGCGCTTCATGGAGCGCTATGCACCGACGCTGAAGGATCTGGCGCCGCGTGACTTCGTGTCGCGTTCGATGGACCAGGAAATCAAGGAAGGCCGCGGCGTGGGTCCGAACAAGGATCACGTGCTGCTCGACCTGTCGCACATCGGCGCCGAGACGATCATGAAGCGTCTGCCGTCGATCCGCGAAATCGCGCTGAAGTTCGCGAACGTCGACGCGATCAAGGAGCCGATCCCGGTCGTCCCGACGATCCACTACCAGATGGGCGGCATCCCGACCAACATCCACGGTCAGGTCGTCGGCACGACGCGCGGCGGTCACAAGGATCCGGTCAACGGTTTCTACGCAGTGGGCGAATGCTCGTGCGTGTCCGTGCACGGCGCGAACCGCCTTGGCACGAACTCGCTGCTAGACCTCGTGGTGTTCGGCCGTGCGGCCGGCAACCACATCGTCGAGCACGTGAAGAACCAGAAGGAACACAAGCCGCTGCCGGCCGATGCAGGCGAATTCTCGCTGGCACGCCTGGCGAAGCTCGACAAGTCGACCTCGGGTGAATACACGCAGGACGTCGCGAACGACATCCGCTCGACGATGCAGAAGCACGCAGGCGTGTTCCGCACGTCGGAACTGCTGAAGGAAGGCGTCGACCAGATGGCCGGCCTGAAGGCCCGCGTGGAAAACATCCACCTGAAGGACAAGTCGAAGGTGTTCAACACCGCGCGCGTCGAAGCGCTCGAGCTGGAGAACCTGATCGAAGTTGCTCGCGCAACGATGGTGTCGGCGGAAGCACGCAAGGAAAGCCGTGGCGCACACGCGCACAGCGACTACGAACACCGCGACGACGAGAACTGGCTGCGCCACACGCTGTGGTACAGCGAAGGCGATCGCCTCGACTACAAGCCGGTTCAAATGAAGCCGCTGACGGTCGAATCCGTGCCGCCGAAGCCGCGCACGTTCTAAGCCGAGTCAAAGGAATCCGAAATGGCAAAACGCATTTTTGAAGTCTACCGCTACGATCCGGACAAGGACGCAGCGCCGCGCATGCAGACGTACGAGCTCGAGATCCAGCATGAGCGCATGCTGCTCGACGCGCTGGTCAAGCTGAAGGCACTGGACGAGACGCTGTCGTTCCGCCGTTCGTGCCGTGAAGGCGTGTGCGGTTCAGACGCGATGAACATCAACGGCAAGAACGGTCTCGCGTGCCTGACGAACCTGAACGACCTGCCGCAGAAGATCGTGCTGCGTCCGCTGCCGGGCCTGCCCGTCGTGCGTGACCTGATCGTCGACATGACGCACTTCTTCAACCAGTACCACTCGATCAAGCCGTACCTGATCAACGACGCGCCGCCGCCGGAGAAGGAACGCCTCCAGTCGCCGGAAGAGCGCGACGAGCTCGACGGCGTGTACGAGTGCATTCTGTGCGCGAGCTGCTCGACGTCGTGCCCGAGCTTCTGGTGGAACCCGGACAAGTTCGTCGGCCCGGCCGGCCTGCTGCAGGCTTACCGCTTCATCGCGGACAGCCGCGACACGGCTACCGGCGAGCGTCTCGACAACCTGGAAGACCCGTACCGTCTGTTCCGTTGCCACACGATCATGAACTGCGTCGACGTTTGCCCGAAGGGCCTGAACCCGACGAAGGCGATCGGCAAGATCAAGGAACTGATGGTTCGCCGCGCTGTTTAAGGTCGAGATGAGCGATTCGCATCAATCCGACCCGCACCGTCGCGCACGCCTCCGCTGGCGTGCGCGGCGGGGTCTGCTGGAGAACGACATCATTTTCGAGCGTTTCTTCAGCAGATACGAGCATGACCTCACCGATGCAGACGTAGGCGCGTTGTCGCGCCTGCTCGATCTGAGCGACAACGACCTGATGGACTTGCTCCTCGCGCGCAAGGAACCAGAAGGCGACCTAGACAGCCCGGATATTCACCGGCTGTTGGAGATGCTGCGCAACGTGTAACGCCAACGCGTAACACGCTGTGCCCGTTATCGAATCCCGTTTCTTTATTTCGATTGAGGATGTGCCATGACTCCGTCTGATGTTAAAGCCACGCTATCGTTCAGCGACAACTCGCCGAGCGTCGAACTGCCGATCTACAAGGGCACGATGGGCCCGGACGTGATCGACATCCGCAAGCTGTACGGCCAGACCGGCAAGTTCACGTACGACCCGGGCTTCATGTCGACGGCAGCTTGTAATTCGGCGATCACGTACATCGACGGCGACAAGGGCGAGCTGCTGTACCGCGGCTACCCGATCGACAACCTCGCGCAAAACGCGGATTTCCTCGAAAGCTGCTACCTGCTGCTGAAGGGCGAGCTGCCGAACGCAGCGCAAAAGAAGGAGTTCGTCGACACCGTCACGAAGCACACGATGGTGCACGAGCAGATGCACTTCTTCTTCCGTGGCTTCCGTCGCGACGCACACCCGATGGCGATCCTCGTCGCCGCAGTCGGCGCGCTGTCGGCGTTCTACCACGATTCGCTCGACATCAACGATCCGCGTCACCGTGAAGTGTCGGCGATCCGCATGATCGCGAAGCTGCCGACGCTCGTCGCGATGGCGTACAAGTACAGCATCGGCCAGCCGTTCGTGTATCCGAAGAACTCGCTGTCGTACAGCGCGAACTTCATGCACATGATGTTCTCGAACCCGTGCGAAGAGTACAAGGTCAACGACGTGCTCGTTCGCGCACTCGACCGTATCCTGATCCTGCACGCCGACCACGAACAGAACGCATCGACGTCGACCGTCCGTCTGGCCGGCTCGTCGGGCGCGAACCCGTTCGCGTGTATCGCTGCCGGTATCGCCTGTCTGTGGGGCCCGGCGCACGGTGGTGCGAACGAAGCCGCGCTGAACATGCTCGAGCAGATCGGTTCGCCGGACAACATCCCCGAATTCATCAAGCAGGTGAAGGACAAGAATTCGGGCGTGAAGCTGATGGGCTTCGGTCACCGCGTGTACAAGAACTACGACCCGCGTGCGAAGCTGATGCGCGAAACGTGCTACGAAGTGCTGAACGAACTGGGCCTGCACGACGACCCGCTGTTCAAGCTCGCGATGCAGCTCGAGAAGATCGCGCTGGAAGACGAATACTTCGTGTCGCGCAAGCTGTACCCGAACGTCGACTTCTACTCGGGCATCGTCCAGCGCGCGCTGGGCATCCCGACGTCGATGTTCACGTGTATCTTCGCGATGGCACGTACGGTCGGCTGGATCGCACAGTGGAACGAAATGATCGGCGATCCGGAACAGAAGATCGGCCGTCCGCGTCAGCTGTTCATCGGCGATACGCCGCGCGAAGCGAAGCCGCTCGACGCACGTTAAGTCGTGCGCGGCGCGAACGGCCGGCAGGCCGCTCGCGTCAGGCGATCGCAACGCCACGACACCCCGACGGGTCATCCCGTCGGGGTGTTTTCATTTGTGCGGCCGAACTTCGCTCGGGCCCGCGCGGCGTTCCAGCGACGGCGGGCGCGTGTCGAGTGCGGGCGCGTCGTGATCGGGCGCGTGGCCGTGCTGCACGAAGAATTGCCGGTATGCGCCGGGCGTCATCCCGCGTGCGGCGAGGAACTGGCGATTGAAGTTCGCGGCATTCGGAATGCCGCAGCGCGCAGCCACGGTCGCGATCGGCCAGTCGGTGCCGACGAGATGACGGCACGCGTGCGCGAGCCGCAGCCGCTGCACGTAGCGGCCGACGCTTTCGCCAAGGTGCCGGACGAACAGGCGCTGCAAGGTGCGTTCGGACATGTGCGCGGTGGCGGCGAGCGCGTCGATGCGCAACGGTTCGTGGAAGTGCCGGTCGATCGCGTCGAGCACGCGGTCGAGGCGTTCGGCTTCGGGGGCGGCGACGTTGGCGGGCGGTGTCGTACCGTCGGCCCGGTCGTATGCATGCGCGGTGGCGAGCGGTTCACCGCCGGCTTCCGCGAGATCGGCGAGCGTGTCGAGCGCGGCCGCGAGCCGTGTGCGTGGCGACGGATCGAGCAACTGCGGCAGCCGTGCGCGCATCGCACGGGCCGCGTCGGTGTCGAAGCGCAGGCCCGGTGCGGCACGCCGCAGCAGCGAGCGCAGCGCTGCGTACTCGGGGCAACAGTCGGCCAGACGCCGCGCCCAGTCGCCGTCGAACCAGATGACGAGCGCGACTTCGGGGGCATCGCGATCGATGCGTGCATTCGACGACCAGGTATGCGGCAGGTTGGGCGGCACGAGCACCAGGTCGTCGTCCGCGTAGTGCGCGACGTGATCGCCGATGAAGCGCCGGCCACGGCTGTTGAGCGTCAGCGTCAGCTCGTATTCGGGATGGCGATGCCATTCGAATGGAATGCGCGCGAGCTGACGGTGATATATGCGGATCGAACAGCCGGAAGCGAACGTCACGTGCTCGTACTGCGGTTTCATCGCGGCCTCCGGAGGGAGCCGGCATCGCGCCGTGGCATGATCGTGAGCGATCGTCACGAAGGAGCGATGCCATGTTTTCACATGTTTGCGTGGGGGTGACCGATACTTCGCGCGCCTACGATTTCTACGCGCCGCTGTTCGCGGAACTCGGGCTGCGCCTGAAATTCCGCGAGCCGGACGGCTGGTCGGGCTGGATGCCGGCCGACGCCGACCGGCCGCTGTTCTTCTTCGGCCACCCGCTCGACGGCCGCGCGCCCGAACCGGGCAATGGCCACACGATCGCGTTCGATGCGCCGACCCGCGCACACGTCGATCGCTGCCACGCGCTCGCGCTGCGTCATGGCGGCACCTGCGAAGGGCCGCCGGGCCTGCGGCCGCACTATCACCGCGACTACTACGGCGCGTATTTCCGCGATCCGGACGGCAACAAGCTGTGCGTGGTCTGCCATCGTCCGGCGTGACCTACGGTTGTCAGGATTGTATCGATAGTTGGCCGGATAGTGGTAATCGAGGTCGCGCGCCGGCCGTACTCTGGCAGCACATCACGACACCTGTCAGCGAGGAGACCACGATGCAACTGACGATTGACGACCTGCCTGCCGCGATTCGCGACGCGAAAAGGGCGCTGCGCGCCGACCTGCCCGGTTATGCGGCCACGTTTCGCGAGCTGGAGGGCGATATCGCGCGGCAGGTCGACGTGATTCGCCGTGCGCATGCGCATGGTCGTGACGTTATTCCGGTGGTGCCGTTCGCGGATATAGCGGGCGGGACGGTCGATCCGCGCGCGATCGCCGCGATCCGCACGCATGGCGCGGTCGTGATCCGTGGCGTGTTCGACCCCCGGCAGGCGCGCGACTGGAACGACGAGATCGGTGCCTACCTGGATGCGAACCGCTTCACCGATCGGCTGCATGCCCGTGCCGAGGACCGCTATTTCGGCAACCTCGCGTCGGGCAAGCCGCAGATCTACGGCGTCTACTGGTCGAAGCCGCAGGTGGCTGCGCGCCAGTCACCGGCACTGACCCGGGCGCGCGTGTTCCTGAACCGCTTGTGGCGGCACGCGGACGGCGGCCGCACGCACTTCGATCCCGACCAGGTGCCGGCCTATGCGGACCGGATTCGCCGCCGCCCGCCCAGCTCGACGTCGCTCGGGCTGTCACCGCATGTCGACGGCGGTTCGGTCGAACGCTGGCTTGGCGCGAATTTCCGGCAGGTCTACCGTCACGTGCTGGCCGGCCGCTGGCGCGACTACGACCCGTTCGATGCGGCGTTCCGTCCCGATGTCGAGGAGATTCCGTCGCCGGCCGTGTGCTCGATGTTCCGCACGTTCCAGGGCTGGACCGCACTGACGCCGCAGGGGCCCGGCGACGGTACGCTGCAGTTGATCCCGGTTGCGAACGCGATGGCCTACGTCGTCCTGCGGGCGCTGCAGGACGACGTGGCCGACGACGACCTGTGCGGCGCGCGTCCGGGCCGCGCGCTGTCGATCCGGCCCGAATGGCACGCGCTGCTGCTCGACGCGCTGGTGCCGATCCCGCACATGGAGCCGGGCGACGCGGTGTTCTGGCACGGCGACGTCGTGCACGCGGTCGAGGATGCGCACCGCGGCAGCGGCGACAGCAACGTGATGTACATCGCGGCCGCGCCCGGTTGCGCGAAGAACGACGCGTACCTGCAGCGTCAGCGCGCTGCGTTCCTGCGCGGCGAGAGCCCGCCCGATTTCCCGGCCGATCATTTCGAGGTCGAATTCGACGGGCGCGGCGGGGAGGGCGATCTCACGGCGCTCGGCCGTTCGCAGATGGGGTTCGGGGCGGGCGTGTAGCAAGCGCGCCGCACGTGAAAGCGGCGGCTCGCCGGGCGGCGAACGGTGGGCTGCCGAATCCGCTGCGTGCCGCGTGCAATTCGACGCAATCGGCTGTCGGCGCAGCCGAAATCGACGCGAATTGCGCAATTTGGCTTCCGATAATGGTCCGGACACAACGCAGCCGCCCCGTGTGAAGCACGGGTGTGGCGCTGACCATGGAGGAGTCGATGCAATTCACGCAAGCGATCGTTCGCCGTCCCGCGCCGTCCTGTGGCGCGGGCCTGACCACGGCCGAACTCGGCGCGCCCGATTACGACAAGACGCTCACCCAGTTCCACGCATACTGCGAAGTGCTGCGCATGCTCGGCGTCGCGCTGACCGAACTGCCGCCGCTGGAGGCCTTTCCCGATTCGCACTTCGTCGAGGACACCGCGGTCGTGACGCCCGAATTCGCGGTGATCACGCGCCCCGGTGCGCCGGCGCGGCGGGGCGAGACGGTGCATATCGAAGCGGCGCTGGCCGCGCATCGCGACCTGCTGCCGATGCAGGACGGCCGTCTCGACGGCGGCGACGTGATGCAGGTCGGCAAGCGCTTCTACATCGGCCTGACGGGCCGCACCGACGCCGACGGTATCGCCGCATTCGAATCGCTCGTGTCACGCTACGGCTATTCGGTCGTCGCGGTGCCGGTGGGCGCCGGCCTGCATCTCAAGTCGGTCGTCAACGCGCTCGGCGACGACACGCTGCTCGTGACCGAAGCGCTGGCCGCGCATCCGGCCTTCGCCGACTATCGCCGGATCGCGATCTCGGCCGCCGACGAATACGCGGGCAACACGCTGCGCGTGAACGGCACGCTGATCACCCCGGCCGGCTACCCGCGCGTGCACGACGCGATCGCGTCGCTCGGGTTGCCGCTGCACGTGATCGATACGAGCGAGTTCCGCAAGATGGACGGCGGCCTGACCTGCCTGTCGCTGCGGTTCTAGCCGATTGGCGCGCGGTCGCTTCGGCCGGATAATGTGGCCCCCGCGCGGAACAGGAGACGTTCCGCGCACCAGCCACGACCCGACCGGAGCGAACGCGGATGACCGACAAGAAGATGCAGCTCGACAAGATCGATCTCCGGATCCTCGACATTCTGCGCATCGACGGGCGGATTTCCTACCGGAAGCTGTCCGAGCTCGTGAACCTCACGCCGCGGCCGTGCCAGGCGCGCGTGGAGCGGCTCGAGGCGCTTGGGGTGATCGAAGGGTACCGCGCGGTGATCAAGGCGCCGCGCGCGACCAAGCCGATCGTCGTGATCGCGCAGGTCACGCTGGCCGACCACGGGCGTTCGCAGGCGCCGTTCGAGGACGACATGCGAGCGAATCCGGCCGTGCTCGATTGCTGGCTCGTCAGCGGCACGTTCGATTTTCTCGTGCGGCTCGCGTGCGAGGATCTCGACGAGTACCGGCGAATCGCGAACGCATGGCTGGAAAGCCCGCGGTTCCGGATCGAGAAGATCGTGACGACGGCCGAACTGCAGGCGATCAAGCGCAGCATCGTGTGATGCGGCCGGCCGGGACGGGCCGGTTTCGACGCGAATGACCGGGCGACGATTTGCATTCCGAATCAAATCGTCAGGCTCCAATCGAACCAGGATGAACACTATGGATGCTTTGCAAGCGGCGGCGGAGACGGCCGCACCGTCCGGAACGACGCTGAAGCGGCGTCTGCAGGGCCGCCACATCGCGATGATCGCGATCGGCGGCTCGATCGGCACGGGGTTGTTCGTCGCGTCGGGTGCGTCGGTCGCGCAGGCGGGGCCGGGCGGGGCGATTGCCGCGTATATCGCGATCGGGATGATGGTGTACTTCGTCGTCACGGGCCTCGGCGAGATGGCCGCGCTGATGCCGGTATCGGGCTCGTTCGCGATCTACGGCGAGAAGTACGTCGACGAAGGCTTCGGCGTCGCGCTCGGCTGGACCTACTGGTACAGCTGGGCCGTGACGATCGCGATCGAGCTGGTCGCCGCGCAGATCGTGATGCGCTACTGGTTTCCGACCATACCCGGCATCTGGTGGGGCGCGGGTTTCCTCGTGCTGATCTTCCTGCTGAATACGCTGTCGGTGCGCGGCTTCGGCGAATCGGAATACTGGTTCTCGCTGATCAAGGTCGTCACCGTGGTCGCGTTCATCGCGGCCGGGCTGCTGATCGCTGCCGGCCTGATCGGGAACGGGCATCCGGTCGGCTTGCGCAACTTCACGACGGGCGATGCGCCGTTCGTCGGCGGGGTACACGCGATGATGAGCGTCGCGCTGATCGCGGGCTTCTCGTTTCTCGGCACCGAGCTGGTCGGGATCACGGCCGGCGAATCGGAAAACCCGCGCAAGACGATCCCGCGTGCGGTGAAGCAGATCTTCTGGCGGATCATGCTGTTCTACGTGTTCGCGATCTTCGTGATCGGGCTGCTGGTGCCGTACACGGATCCGAACCTGCTGAAGAGCGACGTGACCGACATCGGCGTGAGCCCGTTCACGCTGGTGTTCAGCCACGCGGGGTTCCGGCTCGCGGCCGGCGCGATGAATCTCGTGATCCTGACGGCCGTGCTGTCGGCCGGCAATTCCGGAACTTACGCTGCCACGCGGATGCTGTACAACCTCGCCGCGGAAGGGCGCGCGCCGGCGATGTTCGCGACGTTGTCGCCGGGCGGCGTGCCGCGCAACGCGCTGTACGCGACGATGGCCGTCGGCGGGCTGTGCTTCCTCACGTCGCTGACCAACAACCAGAGCATCTATCTGTGGCTGTTGAATACGGTCGGCATCACCGGCTTCATCGCATGGCTCGGCATCGCGGTCTGCCATTACCGGTTCCGCAAGGGATTCCTGAAGCAGGGCTACCGGCTCGAACAACTGCCGTACCGCGCGAAATGGTTCCCGTTCGGGCCGCTGTTCGCGATCGCGATCTGCATCGTGATTTCGCTCGGGCAGGATTACCAGGCGTTTTTCGCAGCCCGCATCGACTGGATGGAAGTGCTGTCGATCTACGTGTGGATTCCGCTGTTCGTCGCGATCTGGTGGGCGTATCGCCGTGCGCGCAAGAGTCGGCTCGTGCGCTACGAGGAGATGGACATCGGGCCGTGGCTGACGCGTTCGGTCGAGGCCGTCGATGCAGCGGCTACGCAGCACGGGCAGTCGCACTGACTGCCTGGTATCGAAAGCGCGGTAACGCGGGCCGGCCGTGTCGTACGGCCGGTGCCGATGCGGCGGCGGCCGTGCACGAAGCGGCGCGGATGCCGTTCGCCGCTACTTGTCCAGCTCCGGATAGTGCCGGAAGATGCCCATGTCGTTGAACGGAATGCGACGTTCCGACTCGAGATAGCGCGCGACAGGCGGATGCAGCGCAACGCGATCATGCAGTGCAACCAGCGCCGCGATCTTCCGCTCCGCACGCTTCATCGCTTTCGGAAACGCGTAGCGCAGGCCCTCGATCAACTGGAACATCGACAGGTCCGCATAGCTGAGTGCGTTGCCGGCGAGGTAGCCGCTCTTGTGCGGATTCTGGTCGAGTACGCGCTCGAAGTAACCGAGGAATTTCGGCAGCCGGTTTTCCAGGAAATCGGCCGCACGCTCGGCGGCTTCCGCCTGCTGATCCTCATAGTAGAGGCCGCTTGCGATCGGATGATGCGTGTCGTGGATCTCGGTGACGAAATCGGCGACGGTCAACTGAAGCTGGTGCACCCACAGCCGGCCGGCTTCGTCGTCGGGCGTGAGCCCGAGCCGCGCGCCGAGAAACAGCAGGATGTTCGCGGTCTGCCCGACGACGACGTCGCCGGCCTTCAGGAACGGCGGCGCGAACGGCACGCATTCCGCCTTCGTGCTGTCCATCATGCGCATCATTGCCGGCACACCCATGCCGCGCCCCGATTCACGTGCGACGTCGACATAGTCGGCTTCGGCCGCTTCGAGTGCGAGCCGCACGTACTCGCCTCGGCCCTGGATCTCGGGCCAGTAATACAGTTCGTATCGCATGCTGTTTTCCCGTTCGTTGAACCGGCTGCCACCGGCATCGTGACGACCGGGCGGCCACGCGTCGCGGGCCACCCGCTGCGAATAGACAGTCTAGGCGATCGCAGGAAAAGTGCCGCGTGCGTCGTGCGTTACGCGCCGCGCTCGCCGCCTTCGGGGCCGTAGAAGAACACCCACGTCGAGAAGTCGTCGGAGAAGCCGACGAAGCGGTGCTCGGCGTGTGCCGGGACGAACAGCACGTCACCGGCCGCGACTTCGCATTCGCGGCCGTCGACGACGAAGCGCGACGTGCCCGTGGAGATCGCGTAGACCTCGTCGCGCGTATGCGGCTTCTGCTTGTCGTCGATGCTCGGCCGGTACAGCTCGACGTCGAGCGTACCGTGGCGAAACAGCGTCGTGAACAGCGTGCCTTCATCGTCGAGGCGGGCGAGCGATTCGTTCAGGCCGAGCTTCATGGTGAGGGCTCCGGATCCGGATCGTGGGGGCTACGTCAGGCGTTGAGCCATCGTATCTCGAAATCGGGAGCGCGATGTTCTGCGCCCGACGAGGCGGGCGAATCACGTTGCTCGCCACCGATGAAACAGTGCACGCACACGCTCGCCATGGATGAAACGCATGTGTCCATCGATGAAACAGCGTGACGTTCGTCCGCATTCGATCGACAGGTTCACCGCGATTTAATAAACGCCCACTACGATCGCGCATCGTCAATCGACCGATATGCAGCGATTCGATTCGAGCGTCGACCCTGCCATCCATCGCCCAACCGCGCGACGCGTCAGGTTGTCGTTTCCCGTGAACCCGCGACTTGCAACGCCGTGACCGGCTGCCGGCGTTGCTCGCATCATTTCGTATTTCTCATGAATCGAAACCCGTCGGCTTCTTTACGCAGAAAAATTCTTGCTGCCGCACCCGCGGTTGCCGTGGCGCCGTTGCTGAGTGCATGCGGCGGTGACGACGTCACGTCGGCGCCCGTCACCGATGCGGCGCTGGCCGCGCAGATGTCCTCGAAGCTCAATGCGCAGCTCGGCGACGCGGCGACGGTCAATGCGATCGTGCCGGCGTTGACCGACGTCGGCTTCACGTGGGACCTGCCGACCTTGCCGGCCGCGCAGGTCGGCGCGATCGTCGCGTACAGCTTCGGCAATCGCCCGAATGCGGCAAGCGGCAACACGTCGAGCACCGGCGGCAACCAGATCGCGCTGCCCGACCCGGGGCCCGTCAACGAAGCGCTCGCGGATGCCGTGTACCGGATTCGCCAGTTGAAACCGGTGAAGGTGTACGCGCAATGGGAGATCGCGCGCTTTCTCGTGTCGAAGTACGGGATGGGAGCCGACGTGCTGTCGTCGATCGAGCCGGTGATCGCGAGCGATGGCTCGATCGTGTACCTGAGCACGGCCGGCGTCGCGGCCGTGGCCGTGTCGCGCGCGGGCGGCGCGGCGGCAATGGGCACCGTCGCGGTGGTCGGCCATCGCGACCATGCGAAGCGCTGCATCCAGACCTCGCAGCAGGCGGGCATGAAGGCTGCCGCGGTGGCCGAGGTGTCGCTGCCGACGATATACGACCCGCAATCGGGCCAGCCGTGGACGCGCAATCGCAGCCTCTATCTCGTGCACGACATGTATGCGCAGATGCTTGGCCGCGCGGTGACCGCGACGATGCAGGCGTTCCCGAAGGGATGACGCCTTCCGCTCCTCACTCGAATCTCATGACCATGACGACCCGCCGCCATTTCCTGGCTTCCACTTCGTTGCTCGCCGCCTCGTGTGCATCCGTTGCCCCGGCTTTCGCGAGCGATGCCCTCGTTTCCGATGCGGAATTGCAGCGCCAGATGCTCGGCAAGCTGACGAACGAACTGAACGATCGCGCGACCGCCGCCGCCGAAACCGGCTACCTGTTCGACACGTTTTTCTCGTGGACGCCGCCGACCGTCGACGCTGCCGGTATCAACACGATTGCCGCGTTCAGCTTCGGCAATCGTGCCGCGACATCCGGCGCCACGCCGGTGCCTGGCCCCGTGAACGAGGCGATTGCCGACGCCGTGTTCCAGCTTCGACAGAAGGTCCCGGCCCCGATCTACGCGCAGCAGGAAGTCGCGAGCGTGCTCGCATCGAAGTACGGGCTGACGGCCGGCGTGACGTCGATCGCGACACCGGCCCTTGCTGCCGGCAGCCCGATCCCGGCACCGGATGGCGTGGCCGCCGCGATCGTCAGGCAGGCCGGCTCGGCCGCGGCGCCAGGGAAGGTCGGCGTCGTCACGCATGCGGATCAGGCGTCGATGGCCGTGCGCGTGTCGACCGCGGCAGGGATGCAGGCCGCCGTGCCGGCCGGCCTCACGCTTCCGTCGCTCTACGACACGTCGGCGCTGATGCCGGCCATGCGGCGGCGCGATCTCTACCTGATGAGCAACGCGGGCGTGCAGCTCGGCATGCTGCGCCTCGCCCTGATCGATCGCGAGTACCCGAACGGCTGACATCGCGACGCATCGGCGCACGCGATCCGGGCGACATGATCCGCGATTCGCCATCGCGCCGCGCCGGATCGTGCGTGCCCCGTTTGCCGGGTAATGCCGATACAGGTATTGGGACTACCAGCCAAACCACTGTTTTTAATGGGTTTTTTCGCGTCCGGCCTGAGCCGTGACGCGTTCTGCGTGGCATAATCGACCACATCCGCAAGGCTTGTAGTCACAACGACCCCGCATACCCATGGCACAGACTCTCTACGACAAATTGTGGAACACCCACGTGGTCCACACCGAGGAAGACGGCACGACTCTGCTCTACATCGACCGTCAGCTGCTGCATGAAGTCACGAGCCCGCAGGCGTTCGAAGGGCTGAAGATGGCGCAGCGTCCGGTGTGGCGCATCAGCGCGAACCTGGCCGTGTCGGACCACAACGTGCCGACCACCGATCGCAGCCACGGCATCGCCGATCCCGTCTCGAAGCTGCAGGTCGACACGCTCGACGCGAACTGCGATGCGTTCGGCATCACGCAGTTCAAGATGAACGACGTGCGCCAGGGCATCGTCCACATCATCGGGCCGGAGCAGGGCGCGACGCTGCCGGGCATGACGATCGTGTGCGGCGATTCGCATACGTCGACGCACGGCGCATTCGGTGCGCTCGCGCACGGCATCGGCACGTCGGAAGTCGAGCACGTGCTCGCCACGCAAACCCTGCTGCAGAAGAAGAGCAAGAACATGCTCGTGAAGGTCGAGGGCACGCTGCCGCGCGGTTGTACCGCGAAGGACATCGTGCTCGCGATCATCGGCAAGATCGGCACGGCCGGCGGCACGGGCTACGCGATCGAATTCGGCGGCTCGACCATTCGCGCGCTGACGATGGAAGGCCGCATGACCGTCTGCAACATGGCGATCGAGGCCGGCGCGCGCGCAGGCATGGTTGCGGTGGACGACACGACGATCGACTACCTGAAGGGCCGCCCGTTCGTGCCGACCGGCGCGGAATGGGATCAGGCCGTCGAATACTGGCGCCAGTTCAAGTCGGACGACGGCGCGCAGTTCGACCGCGTGGTCGAACTGAACGCCGCCGAGATCGTCCCGCAGGTCACGTGGGGCACGTCGCCGGAAATGGTCACGTCGATCGACGGCCGCGTGCCCGATCCCGAGCGCGAGAAGGATCCGGTCAAGCGCGACGCGATGGAGCGCGCGCTGGCGTACATGGCGCTCGAGCCGAACACGCCGATCGAATCGATCAAGGTCGACAAGATCTTCATCGGCTCGTGCACGAATGCACGTATCGAAGACATCCGCGCGGCCGCCTATGTCGTGAAGAAGCTGAACCGTCGTGTCGCGTCGAACGTGCGGCTCGCGATGGTCGTGCCGGGCTCGGGCCTCGTGAAGGCGCAGGCCGAGCGCGAAGGGCTCGACAAGGTATTCACCGATGCGGGCTTCGAATGGCGTGAGCCGGGCTGCTCGATGTGCCTCGCGATGAACGCCGACCGGCTGGAGCCGGGCGAGCGCTGCGCGTCGACGTCGAACCGCAACTTCGAAGGCCGTCAGGGCGCGGGCGGTCGCACGCACCTCGTGAGCCCCGCGATGGCGGCGGCCGCGGCGATCGAAGGTCACTTCGTCGACATTCGCCAGCTGGGGTAACGCGTGACGGCATCGAAAGTCATTGCGCGGCGGGTTGCCGCGCTGGCGCTGGCGGGGCTGGTTTTCGGCCTCGCGGGCTGCAATACCGTCCGAGGCTTCGGCCAGGACGTCAACGCCGCCGGCAACGCGCTTCAGCGCGCCGCGGACTGACGCCGCCGACCGAGAATTTGCGATGGGTGCCGGCTGGACGCCGGCCCTTCAACCGGATAGACGGATCATGGAAAAATTCACTGTGCATACCGGCGTCGTGGCGCCGCTCGATCGCGAGAACGTCGACACCGACGCGATCATCCCGAAGCAGTTCCTGAAGTCGATCAAGCGCACGGGCTTCGGTCCGAACGCGTTCGACGAATGGCGTTATCTCGATCATGGCGAGCCGGGCCAGGACAACTCGAAGCGTCCGCTGAATCCCGACTTCGTGCTGAACCAGCCGCGCTACCAGGGTGCATCCGTGCTGCTCGCGCGCAAGAACTTCGGCTGCGGCAGCTCGCGCGAGCACGCACCGTGGGCGCTGCAGCAGTACGGCTTCCGCGCGATCATCGCGCCGAGCTTCGCTGACATTTTCTTCAACAACTGCTACAAGAACGGCCTGCTGCCGATCGTGCTGACCGAGCAGCAGGTCGATCACCTGTTCAACGAGACGGTCGCGTTCAACGGCTTCGAGGTGACGGTCGACCTCGACGCGCAAGTCGTGCGCACGGGCGACGGCCGCGAGTATCCGTTCGAGATCGCCGCGTTCCGCAAGTACTGCCTGCTGAACGGCTTCGACGACATCGGCCTCACGCTGCGCCACGCGGACAAGATCCGCCAGTTCGAAGCCGAGCGGCTCGTGAAGCAGCCGTGGCTCAATACCAAGCTGGTCGGCTGAGATCGCCTTTCGGGCGGGCGCGCCGGCGGCGCGTTCGCCGGCCTGCCTCCCAAAAAACCTACCCAGTCAGGAATTTCGCATGAAGATTGCAGTGCTGCCCGGCGACGGCATCGGTCCGGAAATCGTCAATGAAGCCGTGAAGGTGCTGAACGCACTCGACGAGAAGTTCGAACTCGAACAGGCGCCGGTCGGCGGCGCGGGCTACGAGGCGAGCGGCCATCCGCTGCCCGACGCGACGCTGAAGCTCGCGAAGGAAGCCGATGCGATCCTGTTCGGCGCCGTGGGCGACTGGAAGTACGACTCGCTCGAGCGCGCGCTGCGCCCCGAGCAGGCGATCCTCGGGCTGCGCAAGCACCTCGAGCTGTTCGCGAACTTCCGCCCGGCAATCTGCTATCCGCAGCTCGTCGATGCGTCGCCGCTGAAGCCCGAGCTGGTCGCGGGCCTCGACATCCTGATCGTGCGCGAACTGAACGGCGACATCTACTTCGGCCAGCCGCGCGGCGTGCGCGCTGCACCGGACGGCCTGTTCGCCGGCGAGCGCGAAGGCTTCGACACGATGCGCTATTCGGAACCGGAAGTGCGCCGCATCGCGCACGTCGCGTTCCAGGCGGCCCGCAAGCGCGCGAAGAAGCTGCTGTCGGTCGACAAGGCGAACGTGCTCGAGACGTCGCAGTTCTGGCGCGACATCATGATCGACGTGTCGAAGGAATACGCGGACGTCGAGCTGTCGCACATGTACGTCGACAACGCGGCGATGCAGCTCGCGAAGGCGCCGAAGCAGTTCGACGTGATCGTCACGGGCAACATGTTCGGCGACATCCTGTCGGATGAGGCGTCGATGCTGACGGGCTCGATCGGCATGCTGCCGTCGGCGTCGCTCGACAAGAACAACAAGGGCCTGTACGAACCGTCGCACGGTTCGGCGCCGGACATCGCGGGCAAGGGCATCGCGAACCCGCTCGCGACGATCCTGTCGGCCGCGATGATGCTGCGCTACTCGCTGAATCGCGCGGAGCAGGCCGATCGCATCGAGCGCGCGGTGAAAACGGTGCTCGAACAGGGCTACCGCACGGGCGACATCGCGACGCCGGGCTGCCGGCAGGTGGGCACGACGGCGATGGGCGACGCGGTGGTCGCGGCGCTGTAACGCAATCATGTAGAAAGGGTGCGAACAGGCCGCGAAATCGGCCGGTTCGCATGCGGTTGGCCGTTGTGCGGGCCACCGGCTTTGTGTAGACTCGAACGATGGCGCATCTTTCCCTGATCTCCCCGGTCTTGAAACTCCACGGCAACACAGCCCGTGTGGGTGCGCGCGCCATCGTCATCACGAAAACCATTACCACGAAAACGATCATTAAACGCTGATCGTCCGTCGTGCCCGCCTATTTCCCCGCGCGGTCACATCGGGGACGGAAATGGCGGGGAAGCTCCATCAAAGGGTTAGTCATGAACGTAGGTCTCGTAGGTTGGCGCGGCATGGTCGGCAGCGTCCTGATGCAGCGCATGCAGGAAGAGGGCGATTTCGACCTGATCGAACCGGTGTTTTTCAGCACCAGCAACACGGGCGGCAAAGCGCCGTCGTTCGCGAAAAACGAGACTACGCTCAAGGACGCGACCAACGTCGACGAGCTGAAGAAGTGCGACGTGATCATCACGTGCCAGGGCGGCGATTACACGAACGACGTGTTCCCGAAGCTGCGCGCGGCCGGCTGGAACGGCTACTGGATCGATGCGGCATCGTCGCTGCGGATGAAGGACGACGCGGTCATCATCCTCGATCCGGTCAACCTCGACGTGATCAAGGACGCGCTCGTCAAGGGCACGAAGAACTTCATCGGCGGCAACTGCACGGTCAGCCTGATGCTGATGGCGCTCGGCGGCCTGTTCCGCGAGAACCTCGTCGACTGGATGACGGCGATGACTTACCAGGCCGCATCGGGCGCGGGCGCGCAGAACATGCGCGAGCTGCTGTCGCAGATGGGCACGCTGAACGGCGCGGTGAAGGAGCAACTCGCCGATCCGGCTTCCGCGATCCTCGACATCGACCGCCGCGTGCTGGCCGCGATGAACAGCGATGCGATGCCGACGAGCAACTTCGGCGTGCCGCTCGCCGGTTCGCTGATCCCGTGGATCGACAAGGATCTCGGCAACGGGATGTCGAAGGAAGAGTGGAAGGGCGGCGCGGAAACCAACAAGATCCTCGGCAAGCCGGCCATGGGCGAGCCGGGTTCGATCCCGGTCGACGGCCTGTGCGTGCGGATCGGCGCAATGCGCTGCCACTCGCAGGCGCTGACGATCAAGCTGAACAAGGACGTGCCGCTCGACGAGATCAACGGCATCCTCGCGTCGGCGAACGACTGGGTGAAGGTCGTACCGAACGAGCGTGAAGCGTCGATGCGCGACCTGTCGCCGGCGAACGTCACGGGCACGCTGACGGTGCCGGTCGGCCGTCTGCGCAAGCTCGCGATGGGCGGTGAATACCTGTCGGCATTCACGGTCGGCGACCAGCTGCTGTGGGGCGCGGCCGAGCCGCTGCGCCGCATGCTGCGCATCCTGCTCGACAAGTAAGCTGCATGACCGGCCCGCGAGATGCGGGCCGCGGTGCACGAGATTGCGCGCCGCGTCGGCCTTGACGATATCAAGGCTGGCGCGGCGCGTTTTTCATGTGCGGGTCAGCGCATGTTCAGGAGCGTCTGGTCGACGGCCTGCTGCGTCTTGATCGTCTGCGCGTTCGCCTGGTAATCGCGCTGCGCCTTGATCAGGTTCACGAGCTCGGTCGTCAGGTCGACGTTCGAGTTTTCCAGCGCGCTCCCCTGCAGCGTGCCGTGGTTCGTGCTGCCCGGCGCGGAGATCTGCGGCACGCCCGACGCGGCGGTTTCCACATACTGGTTGCCGCCGATGTTCACGAGCCCGTTCGGGTTGTTGAAGTTCGCGAGCGCGATCAGGCCGAGCAACGCGCTTTGGCCGTTCGAGTAATTGCCGGTGAGCTTGCCGTCGGCGCCGATCGAGAACGTCGTCAGCGTGCCGCTCGCGAAGCCGTCCTGCGCAAGGTTGTTCACGCCGCTTTTCCCGCCGAACTGCGTCGTGCCGGTCAGGTCGAGCGTCAGGTTCTGCGGATTGGCGGCGCCCGACGCGTTGGGGATCGAGAACGAGAACTGCCCGACGCTCGGCGTCGGCTGGCCGGTTGCGGCCGACGTCGTCGAGCTGATCCGGCCCGATGCGTCGAACGTGACGGTGCCGAGATTCGTCGGCGTCTGGCCCTGCACGCCCGCATAGGCCTGCCAGGTGCCGGCCGCGTTCTTCGTGAAATACATCGAGACCTGTTGCGCACCGCCGAGCGTGTCGTACACCTGGATCGACGAATTGTAGTTGTACGTAGTGTTGTCGCCCGCGTTGAACGGCGTCTTGGCCGGCACCTTGTCCTGCGAGTTCAGGTTGAACTGGCCGGTGATCTTCGTCGTCGCCTGCGGCGCGATGTTGGTGGTCGGCGCTTGCAGCGGCACGGTCGCCGCGGTGTTGATGGCGCCGCCCGGGCCGGCCGCATAGCCCATCAGGTTGCGGTTTTGCGCGTCGACGATGGCACCGCTCTTGTCGCGGTGGAATACACCATCACGCGAGTACGTCGTCACGCCGTTGTTCGACATCTGGAAGAAACCATTGCCGTTGATCGCGATGTCGAGCGACGACTTCGTCGTGTTGATCGTCCCCTGTCCGAATTGTTGCTGCACCGACGTGAGCCGCGTGCCGATGCCGATCTGCGTGTTGGTCGACGTCGCGACCGAATTCGCGTACATGTCGGCGAAGTTCGCGCGACCCTGCTTGAAGCCAACCGTGTTTGCGTTCGCGATGTTGTTGCCGATCACGTCGAGATGGTTCGCCGCGCCGGCCAACCCGCTCAAACCCTGTTGATAGCCCATGTTCGATCCCCGTAACGAGCTGGTGAGTAAATGCAGTCGTGCGACTGCGGGATGCCTCCCTGGCACCTCACGGCGTCAGCCAGGCCGACCGCGTTCCCGCTTTTACGGCGGGTGCGAGCGCGATGGTCGAACTGCGCCGATTCTTGTTTGAAGACGATCCTAGCGACGGCAATTATTCGATCTGTGTAATCTTGTGTAATTTAATTGAATTGCTGTCGAAATGATCGATTTCGTATGAGTAATGAGGCGGGGGTGAGGCTGGAAAGCCTTATGGGGCGGGGGCTTGACGGAGGGGATGCGCAATTCGACGATCAGAGGGGAGAATTGGCCTCTTATCGATCAATTGAAATTCATTTGAATGGGGTGATGGCCGAATGGATTTATTTTGATTGGCGCTTGTTAATCCAATAACGGCAGGCGGCGCGAATTATTGAGGAAACGCACCTGATATCCCGGCCGTGGTTCTGTGTCGACCCCCCCGGGTTGTGCGAACCACATCGTCGAGCGAGCAAGGGCATGTGGGATGCGTTCGGCAGGCGATGCGGCCGGTCGGTTTTTCATCCGATACAGGTGCGTGCCCGGTCGATCGCGGGCGTGGGTCGCAGCGTGCGCAGCCGGACACCCACCGCGGCCCGATCGCGGGATGGCCCGACGCGCGAACGCAATCGGTTGCACCCGCCGGCGATGAATTCGGCCCGAACCTGATCACGTGAAGTAAACTATGCGGTTACGACGCACAGACCCGCCGAAAGCGTCGCGTTCCACGCGACGCTTTTGCATTTCTGCGGCAACTTTATTGATGCTTTCAACCGCGAATCCGAGCCGCGCCCGCGCGCGGCGATAGAGCCAACGATGTCCCGAATTTCCTTGTTTCCGCGTCAGTCCCGTCTGTCGCGCGCCGTGCGTGGCGCGCTGGCGATCCTGGCGCTCGGCGCAACCGCATCGGCCTGGGCGGCCGGCACCGGCGAACTGCCGGCGTCCGCTGCCGACGGCGCAGTGCCGCTTACCGTGACGGTCCAGCCGGGCCAGTCGCTGAACGACATCGCGAAGGCGGCCACGCAGTCACGCGATCCCGGCGTGCTCGCGCGCGCCGGTCGCGCGCTGTTCGACGCCAATCCGCAGGCGTTCATGAAGCACGACGCGAGCCGCCTGAAAGTCGGCGCGACGCTGACCGTGCCGGCGCTCGATGCGACCGGCGCGGCAGTCGTGCCGGCCGCTGCATCCGCAGCGTCCGCGGCGTCCGGTGCAGCAGCCGCGTCCGCACCCGCCGCATCGGGCGGCACGGCAGTCGCGCAGCATGGTGCGTCCGCGCCGCATCCGGGGTCGACCGTGCAATCCGCGCCGGTGGCGCCGCCCGCGCATGCGGCGCCGGTCAGCGGTGCGAGCGCAGCGACGACGGCCGCTGGCGCGGCGGCATCGGTCGGTGCTTCGGCTGCCCACGGCGCATCGGTTGTCGAAAGCATGCAGCCGGCGGCACCCGTTGCCGGTGCAAGCGGTCCGCATGTGTGGAGCGGCGCGATCCAGTCGGTGCCGTCGTCCGCGAGCGGTGCCGTGATCCCGCCTGCGTCGGGCAGCCAGGTTCCGGGCATGAACGAACCGGCCGGCGCGACACCTGCCACGAGTGCGTCGCAGCCGCGGCCGTCGAGCCTGCAGCAACTGCTGGCGCTGAAGAATCGCGTGCTGATGGAACTGCAGAAGCACGGGATCGGCAAGCCGGCCACGACGAACGAGGTCACGCCGGCTCCGGCGCCGGCACCTGTCGCGCCGCGTCCGGCCGCGAACGATGCGGGCGCGTCCGCAACTGCGCCGACGACAGGCGAAGCGGCATCCGGCGTTGCTGCCAGCGCAGTGCAGCCGGCATCGGTATCGGCGCCCGCGCAACCGGCCGCGCCGGTGGTGGCGCCTGCACGCAGTCACGAGCAGATCGACTGGCGTCCGGCCGCGGTGGCCGGTGCGGCCGTGATCGTCCTCGCGGCAGGTTTCGCGTGGCGCAAGCGCAGGAAGAGCCGACGCACGGACGATGCGGGTACGGACACGGCGGCTACCGCAGCGGCTGCGGGGGGTATTGCGGCTGCGGCTGCCACTGCGCACGCCGAAGCCGCGCCGTCCGTCGAACCGGAACTGCCGATCCGGCCCGAGATGCCGGTTGCGCGCGATGCCGCTTCCGACTTGAACCTTGCCGTGGCGACTGCAGCAGCGGCGGAACCGGTCGGGATGCCGGCTACGGATGTATCGCCGGCACCGGAAGTGACGGCGGCGCATGTCGAGCAGCCTGAGTTGCCGATCGCACACGCCGCAGTACCGCCCGTGAGCGAGGCGGCTCCGATTTCGCACGATGCCGAGCCGGTTGAAAAGGTCGCGACTGAAGCGCAGGCCGAAGCGCACGCCGAAAAGCCGGCCGAAACGTCGTCGGGGACGCCGATCGAGACGTCGGCGGAGCCAGGGGCGGCGATGCCGGCGGAGGCGCCGGCCGCACCCGCGGCCACCGAAGCGCAGCACGCGGCGCTGATGCAGAACGCGATCAGCGCGCTCAGCAGCCTCGACATGCCGCTGCCGCCGCGCACGCCGGACGAGCCGTCACTGGCGGCGGACGAGCCGGCTGCGCAAGCAGGGCAGTCCGACACCGATAAAATCGCAACTAACGGTCGAGCCGCTCACCACCTCCCGATTGGCTCGATCGATCCGGCCCCGGAACATCCGGCCGACCAGGACGACGAGTTCGATTGGGATCCGGACGCAGCGACGCCGGCGAGCCAGGCGGGCAGCCCGTTCGCGACGTCGTCGCTGCCGCCGCTCGGCGGCGCGCAGTTCGGCGCGCTGAAGCTCGATTTCGATCTCGACCTGCCGTCCGCGCCAGGTGCTGCGTTGCCGGCGCTGACGCCGGACGAACTCGCCCGCATCGCGCGCAACAAGCTCGACCTCGCGTCCGAGTACGTCGAACTGGGCGACCTGTCCGGTGCGCGGACGCTGCTGCAGGAAGTGGTCGACGCGAACGACGCCGCGACGCGCGACGATGCGCGCGCGCTGCTCGCGAAACTGGCGGACGAGGCGTGATGCGGATCGCGCTCGGCATCCAGTACGACGGCGCGGCGTTCTGCGGCTGGCAGGCGCAGCCCCACGGCAAGACCGTGCAGGATCGGCTCGAGCACGCACTGGCCGAGTTCGCGCGCGTGCCGCTGCATACGACGGTGGCCGGGCGGACCGACGCGGGCGTGCACGGGCTCGGGCAGGTCGTGCACTTCGATACCGACCTCGATCGCGAGGTTTTCTCGTGGGTGCGCGGCACCAATGCGTTCCTGCCGCCGACCGTCGCGGTGCAATGGGCGAAGCCGATGCCGGACACGTTCCACGCGCGTTTCTCGGCGTTCGAGCGCACCTATTACTACACGCTGTACGTGCATCCCGTGCGCTCGCCGATGCTGGCGGGGCGCGCGGGCTGGATCCATACGCCGCTCGACGACGACGCGATGCGCGCCGCCGCCGCGCACCTGATCGGCGAGCATGACTTCTCGTCGTTCCGGTCGTCGGAATGCCAGTCGAAGACGCCGGTCAAACACCTGTATCAGATCGACGTGCGGCGCGTGGGCCATTTCATCCATTTCCGGTTCCGCGCGAACGCGTTCCTGCACCACATGGTGCGCAACCTGATGGGCTGCCTCGTCGCGGTCGGTCGCGGCCGTTATCCGGCCGACTGGCTCGCTGACGTGCTGGCCGGGCGCGACCGCAAGCTCGCGGCGCCCACATTCATGGCCGACGGGCTGTACCTCGCCCACGTCGGCTACCCGGCGGAATTCGCCGTCCCGCCCGCGCAGCTCGGCAGTGTGCCGTGGAGCAGCGTCTGGGCCGATCTGGACCCGCAATCATGACGGATCACGCCGTGTCTCCCCCGAATCCCGCCTCGGCCGGCTTGCCGCCGCGCACCCGCATCAAGCTGTGCGGGCTGTCGCGTCCCGAGGACGTGCTGCACGCGGCGGCGCTCGGCGCCGATGCGATCGGTCTCGTGTTCTATCCGAAGAGCCCGCGCGCGGTGTCGATCGCGCAGGCGGCGGAGCTTGCGCGCCTCGCGCCGCCGTTCGTGTCGGTGGTCGGGCTGTTCGTGAACGCGACCGAAGCCGAGATCGAGGCCGTGGTGCGCGACGTGCCGCTCACGCTGCTGCAGTTCCATGGCGACGAAACGCCCGAGCAGTGCGATGCGCTCGGCCGCACGGCGCGCCTGCCGTGGCTGCGCGCGGTGCGCGTGGGCCCCTCGACGCAATCGGCCGATTTGGTAGAATCGGGTCTTCATTATTCGAAAGCGCGCGGCCTCCTGTTCGACACCCTGGTGCCGGATTACGGTGGTAGCGGCAAGGTCTTCGATTGGTCTCTTATTCCCGCAGAGCTCGCGCATCGGGCCGTTTTGAGTGGTGGCTTGAGCGCGCAAAACGTCGGTGATGCGATCCGCCAGTTGCGCCCGTTTGCTGTCGATGTCTCGAGTGGCATCGAAGTGGAGGGCGCGAAGGGCGTGAAGGATCACGCCCGGATGGCGGCGTTCGTACGCGCGGTGCGCGAAGCGGACGCCGGGTGATGCAAGCCGGTGCGGCCTGACAAGCGGGCGCGCCGACCGATCGAGAGAGACACCATGTACAACCTTCCTGATGATCGCGGCCATTTCGGCCCGTATGGCGGCACGTTCGTCGCCGAGACGCTGATTCACGCGCTGGACGAACTGCGCGCGGCATATGAAAAATTCCAGAACGATCCCGATTTCGTCGCCGAATTCGAGCGCGAACTGAAGCATTTCGTCGGCCGCCCGTCGCCGATCTATCACGCGCAACGCTGGAGCGAGACGCTCGGCGGCGCGCAGATCTACCTGAAGCGCGAAGACCTGAACCACACCGGCGCGCACAAGATCAACAACGTGATCGGCCAGGCGCTGCTCGCGAAGCGCATGGGCAAGAAGCGCGTGATCGCCGAGACGGGCGCCGGCCAGCACGGCGTCGCGACCGCGACGATCTGCGCGCGCTTCGGGATGGAATGCGTGGTCTACATGGGTTCGGAAGACGTGCGCCGCCAGGCTGCGAACGTCTACCGGATGAAGCTGCTCGGCGCGACGGTGGTGCCGGTCGAATCGGGTTCGCGCACGCTGAAGGACGCGCTGAACGAAGCGATGCGCGACTGGGTCACGAACATCGAGAGCACGTTCTACATCATCGGCACGGTCGCGGGCCCGCACCCGTACCCGATGATGGTGCGCGACTTCCAGCGCGTGATCGGCGACGAGTGCAAGGTGCAGATGCCCGAACTCGCAGGCCGGCAGCCTGACGCCGTGATCGCCTGCGTAGGCGGCGGTTCGAACGCGATGGGCATCTTCTATCCGTACATTGACGATACCTCGGTGCAGCTGATCGGCGTCGAAGCAGCCGGCGACGGCATCGACACGGGCCATCACGCGGCGTCGCTGATCGCTGGCAGCCCGGGCGTGTTGCACGGCAACCGGACCTACCTGCTGCAGGACGACAACGGCCAGATCATCGAGACGCACTCGGTGTCGGCGGGCCTCGACTATCCGGGCGTCGGCCCCGAGCACGCGTGGCTGAAGGACAGCGGCCGTGCGCAGTACGTCGGCATTACCGACGAGGAAGCGCTGAAGGCGTTCCACGACTGTTGCCGGATCGAGGGGATCATTCCCGCGCTCGAGTCGAGCCACGCGATCGCGTATGGCGTGAAGCTCGCGCCGACGTTGCCGAAGGACAAGATCCTGCTCGTCAACCTGTCGGGCCGCGGCGACAAGGACATGCACACGGTCGCCGAGCGATCGGGCATCGAGCTCTGACCCCGACCGATGCGTGACCTGATCGAAGAACCGGGCGGCGGCGCCGCGAGCGAGGCGGGGGCGGTTCAGCCCGCCGCTGCCGAGCTGCGCGCGCTGCCGTCCGGTATCGAACTGCATAACCGCGATTTCCTGACCCATGCCGCGCACCTGCCGGACGCGTCGATCGACCTGATCGTCGCCGATCCGCCGTACGGGCTCGGCAAGGACTACGGCAACGACTCGGACAAGCGTTCGGGCGACGACTTTCTCGCGTGGACGCGCGGGTGGCTCGAGCTCGCGATTCCGAAGCTGAAGCCGAGCGGGTCGATGTACATCTTCTGCACGTGGCAGTACGCGCCGGAAATCTTCAGTTTCCTGAAGACGCAACTCACGATGGTCAACGAGATCATCTGGGACCGGCGCGTGCCGAGCATGGGCGGCACGACGCGCCGTTTCACGTCGGTGCACGACAACATCGGCTTTTTCGCGGTTTCCAAGTCGTATTACTTCGATCTCGATCCGGTCCGCATCCCGTACGACGCCGATACGAAGAAGGCCCGCTCGCGCAAGCTGTTCGAAGGCAGCAAGTGGCTGGAGATGGGCTACAACCCGAAGGACGTCTGGTCGGTCTCGCGCCTGCACCGGCAGCACGCGGAGCGCGTCGATCATCCGACCCAGAAGCCGCTGGAAATCATCGAGCGGATGGTGCTCGCAAGCTGCCCGCCGGGCGGCCGCGTGCTCGATCCGTTCATGGGCAGCGGCACGACCGCGGTGGCCTGCGCACGGCAGGGGCGCGACTTCGTCGGCTACGAGATCAACGAAAGCTATTGTGCGATCGCGCACGAGCGCGTGAACGCGCTCGCCGCGCCGGCGTGCGCGTGAATCGCGCCGCCGCATCGCCGAATGCATTTAGGAAAATTGCCATGTCCCGTATTCAGCAGACCTTCGCCGCGCTCGCCGAACAAGGCCGTAAGGGCCTGATCCCGTTCATCACGGCCGGCGATCCCGACCCCGCGAAAACCGTCGAATTCATGCACGCGCTCGCCGAAGGCGGCGCAGACGTGATCGAACTCGGCGTGCCGTTCTCGGACCCGATGGCCGACGGCCCCGTGATCCAGCGCTCGTCGGAACGCGCGCTCGCACGCGGCGTCACGCTCAAGAGCGTGCTCGCCGACGTGAAGCGCTTTCGCGAAACCGACCCCAAAACCCCCGTCGTGCTGATGGGCTATGCGAACCCGATCGAGCGGATGGGCGTCGACACGTTCGCGGCCGAAGCACAGGCGGCCGGGGTCGACGGCGTGCTGGTGGTCGACTATCCGCCGGAAGAGGCGGGCGTGTTCGCCGAGAAAATGCGCGCCGCGCAGATCGATCCGATCTTCCTGCTCGCGCCCACGTCGACCGACGAACGCATCGCCGACGTCGGCAAGATCGCGAGCGGCTACGTGTATTACGTGTCGCTCAAGGGCGTGACCGGCGCAGGAAATCTGGATGTTTCGAGCATTGCGGGTAAAATCCCGGCCATCAAGTCGCGCGTGCCGGTTCCGGTGGGCGTCGGCTTCGGTATCCGCGACGCCGAAACGGCGCGCGCGGTGGCCGAGGTGTCGGACGCCGTCGTGATCGGCAGCCGCCTCGTGCAGCTGCTCGAAACCGCTGCGCCGGAAGGCGCCGCGGCCGCGCTGAAGACTTTCATCGCCGAGCTGCGTGCCGCCCTGGACGGCGCGGGCAAGACGGCGCGATAAACACAACACAGGAAGCGGGAACGGGCCGGTTGGCCCGCCCCGCCACGGAACAGGAAACCATACGATGAGCTGGCTCGACAAACTGTTGCCGCCGAAGATCAAGCAGACCGACCCGAAAAGCCGCAAGGGCATTCCGGAAGGCCTGTGGGTCAAGTGCCCGTCCTGCGAGGCCGTGCTGTACCGCAACGACGTGGACGCGAACCTGCACGTGTGCCCGAAGTGCGACCACCACATGCGCATCGGTGCGCGCGAGCGCCTCGACGGGCTGCTCGATCCGGAAGGCCGCTACGAGATCGGCCAGGAAATCGTGCCGGTCGACACGCTGAAGTTCAAGGACAGCCGCAAGTACCCCGATCGTCTGAAGGAAGCGATGGACGATACGGGCGAAACCGACGCGATGGTCGTGATGGGCGGTGCGATCCACACGCTGCCGGTGGTCGCAGCCTGCTTCGAGTTCTCGTTCATGGGCGGCTCGATGGGCTCGGTGGTGGGCGAGCGCTTCGTCCGCGGCGCGCAGAACGCGCTGGAACAGCAGGTGCCGTTCATCTGCTTCACCGCTTCGGGCGGTGCGCGGATGCAGGAAAGCCTGCTGTCGCTGATGCAGATGGCGAAAACCACCGCGATGCTGACCAAGCTGGCCGAAGCGAAGCTGCCGTTCATCTCGGTGCTGACCGATCCGACGATGGGTGGCGTGTCGGCGAGCTTCGCCTTCCTCGGTGACGTCGTGATCGCCGAACCGAAGGCGCTGATCGGCTTCGCCGGCCCGCGCGTGATCGAGCAGACGGTTCGCGAGAAGCTGCCGGAAGGCTTCCAGCGCGCCGAATTCCTGCTGAAGACGGGTGCGATCGACATGATCGTCGACCGTCGCAAGATGCGCGACGAGATCGCGCAGCTGCTCGCGCTGCTGCAGCGGCAACCGGCCGACGCGCTGGCCTGACGGGCGCGAGGTTGTGAACACTGCGCGTCGCCTGGCTTCAGCGTCAGGCGGCGCGCTTCGTTTTTTGGCGTAGTGGCGGCACCGATCCAGATTTGAACCGATGAGCACTTTTCCCACTCTCGACGCGTGGCTTTCGCATCTCGAACGCGCGCACCCGGTCGGCATCGACATGGGCCTGACCCGCATCGGGCAGGTCAAGGCGGCGTTGCAGCTCGAATTCGCGTGCCCCGTCATCACCGTCGGCGGCACGAACGGCAAGGGCTCGACCTGCGCGTTCCTCGAGACGATCCTCGTGCGCGCCGGCTACAAGGTCGGCTGCCACACGTCGCCGCACCTGCTCGAATTCAACGAGCGCGCGCGCGTGAACGGGCAGAACGTCACCGATGACGAGCTGCTGCCGCACTTCGAGGCCGTCGAAGCCGCGCGCACGTCGTTGGCCGAGCCGGTGTCGCTCACGTACTTCGAATTCACGACGCTCGCGATCCTGCACCTGTTCGCGTCGCGCGGGCTCGACGCGGTGATCCTCGAAGTCGGCCTTGGCGGCCGGCTCGATGCGGTGAACATCATCGATACCGATTGCGCGATCGTCACGAGCATCGACATCGACCACACCGAATACCTCGGCGACACACGCGAGAAGATCGCGTTCGAGAAGGCCGGGATCTTCCGCTCGGGCAAGCCGGCGATCTGCGGCGATCCGGCTGCACCGCAAACGCTGATCGACCACGCCGAAGCGATCGGCGCCGACCTGTGGCTGGTCGGCCGCGATTTCCGTTACGAGGCGCAGGCAGGCGCGGAGCGCCAGCAGTGGAGCTACCTCGGCCGCGAGAAGCGCTATCCGGCGCTTGCGTATCCGGCGCTGCGCGGGGCGAATCAGCTGATCAATGCATCGGCCGCGCTCGCCGCGCTCGAGGCGCTGCGTCCAGTGCTGCCGGTGTCCGCGCAGGACATCCGGCTCGGCCTCGCGAACGTCGAGCTGCCGGGGCGCTTCCAGGTGCTGCCCGGCAAGCCGGCGATCGTGCTCGACGTCGCGCACAACCCGCATGCGTCGGCCGTGCTCGAGCAGAACCTCGGCAACATGGGCTTCTTCCCGTACACGTACGCGGTGTTCGGCGCGATGCACGACAAGGACATCGACGGCGTGCTGCAGCACCTGAAGGGCGAGATCGACCACTGGTGCGTGACCGACCTGCCGCTGCCGCGCGCGGCCTCCGCGGAGCAGCTCGAAGCCGCGCTGCGCAAGGCCGGCGTGGAGGAGGGGCCCGATTCGAGCGTCACGCGTTACACGTCGCCTGCCGAAGCGTTTCGCGATGCACTAAAAAGAGCATCCGAGAATGATAGAATCGTGGTTTTCGGCAGTTTCCATACGGTTGCCGGCGTGCTGGCCTACCGTAAATCGCAGCAACACTGACTGACGGGCAGTTTCGGACTCAGCCATTCATGGGAATTTTCTCGTTCGGCAAGAAAGACGACGACGCGCCCCCGCGGCGCGGCGGTCGCACCGGGACCTCCCGGAACGTGCGCACGGAGCGCACCACTGAACGCGTCGAGCGACGCTCGCGCCGCACCGAGCGTCCGGAATCGGACGCACTGCTCCTCGATCCGACCCTTCCAGAAAAGCAACGCGCGCGCCGTCGCCTCGTCGGCGCGATCGCGCTCGTCGTCGCCGCCGTGATCGTGCTGCCGATGGTGCTCGACTCGCACCCGAAGCCGGTCACGGACGACATCGCAATCGACATTCCGAACCGGCCCGCGCACCAGGCGGTCGCATCGCGTGACGATGACGCCTCCGACGTACAGGCAGGCGTCGCGCACGACGAACCGCCGGCATCCGATGTGGCCGTTGCGGCCGCACCGGCGCCCGCACCGAAGCAGGCCGACAAGCCGGCCGCGAAGCCCGATACCACGACCACGGCAGGCGTGACGCCGCCGAAGCCCGCGCCGAAACCGGCTGCCCCCGTGGCGAAACCGGCTGCGCCGAAGCCTGCGCCCGCGGCCGTCGCGAATACCGACGCCGCCAGCCCGGACACCAGCGATGCTTCGTCGCCGTCGTCGCCGGCCGGTGCGCGTTTCGCGGTGCAGCTCGGGTCGTTCAAGGACGACGCGACAGCCCGTTCGTGGGCCACCAAGTTGAAATCGGCGGGCGTGCCCGCATATGTCGAGCATCGCAAGCAGGCAGACGGCAGCACGGCTACACTGTTGCGTGCGGGCCCGTTCGCGGATCGTGCGGCGGCTTCCGCCGCGATCGCGAAGGTGCGCGAAGCCGGTCTGACGCAGTAACGCGCGATGCTGACGGCTTTCGACTACGCTGTATTGGCGGTGATCGCGTTGTCTGCGCTGCGTGGCGCGTGGCGCGGCTTCGTGTCCGAGATTTTCGGGCTGATCGGCTGGATCGCGGCGATCGTGATCGCGGGCCGCTACGTCGGACTGGTCGTGCCGTATATTCCGGCGAACTGGCCGGGCGGTGCGCTGACGCAGTGGGTGATCGCTTTCGCGTTGGTCGTGATCGGCGTGGTGCTGGTCGCCGGCGTGGCGAACGCGCTGCTGTCGCGGATCGCGCAGGCGAGTGGCCTGGGCGGCGTCGACCGCTCGCTGGGCATGATGTTCGGGCTCGTCCGCGGCTGCGTGCTGGTGGTGCTGCTGGTCGCGGCGGCCGGGCTGACCGAACTGCCCAAACAGGATTTCTGGCGCAATGCGCTATTGCGTCCTTTCGCCGAACAGGGCGTGCACGAGCTGAAGCAGCTCCTGCCCGACGGCATGGCCCAGTACGTACGCGTGTGACGACGCGGCCGGGCAGGACGGAACCGATTTTGTCATTCTGAAGGACATGCCATGTGCGGCATCGTAGGCGTTATCTCCCAATCCCCCGTCAACCAGCTGATCTATGACAGCCTGTTGCTGCTGCAGCATCGCGGTCAGGACGCGGCGGGCATCGCGACGGCGGACGGCAGCAATTTCCACATGTACAAGGCGAACGGCATGGTGCGCGACGTGTTCCGCACGCGCAACATGCGCAGCCTGCCCGGCACTTACGGCATCGGCCAGGTGCGCTACCCGACCGCCGGCTCGGCGTCGAGCGAAGCCGAGGCGCAGCCGTTCTACGTGAACGCGCCGTTCGGGATCATCCTCGCGCACAACGGCAACCTGACGAACTGGCAGCAACTGAAGGACGAGATGTTCCGGATCGACCGCCGGCACATCAACACCAATTCCGACAGCGAAGTGCTGCTCAACGTGTTCGCACACGAGCTGCAACTGTCGACCACGGGCCTCGAGCTCGATCCGGCATCGGTGTTCAAGGCCGTCTCGGGCGTGCATCGCCGCCTGCAGGGCTCGTACGCGATCGTGTCGCTGATCGCCGGCTACGGCCTGCTCGCGTTCCGCGATCCGTTCGGCATTCGCCCGCTGTGCATCGGCAAGCTCGAGACCGAGCACGGCACCGAGTGGATGGTCGCGTCGGAGTCGGTGGCGGTCGAAGGCATCGGTTTCGAATTCGTGCGTGACCTGGAGCCGGGCGAAGCGATCTTCATCGACAAGGCCGGCAATTTCCACAGCCAGCAGTGCGCGGAGAACCCGACGCTGAATCCGTGCATGTTCGAATACGTGTACCTCGCGCGTCCGGATTCGTGCCTTGACGGCGTGCCGGTCTACAACGTGCGCCTGCGCATGGGCGACTATCTCGCCGAGAAGATCAAGCGCGAGCTGCCGAACGTGCCGATCGACGTCGTGATGCCGATTCCCGATTCGTCGCGCCCGGCCGCGATGCAGGTCGCCGCGAAGCTCGGCGTCGAGTATCGCGAAGGCTTCTTCAAGAACCGCTACGTCGGCCGTACCTTCATCATGCCGGGCCAGGCCGTGCGCAAGAAGTCGGTGCGCCAGAAGCTCAATGCGATGAGCATCGAGTTCAAGGACAAGAACGTGCTGATCGTCGACGATTCGATCGTGCGCGGCACGACCTCGCATGAAATCGTGCAGATGGCGCGCGATGCGGGCGCGAAGTCGGTGATCTTCGCGTCGGCCGCGCCGCCCGTGAAGTTCCCGAACGTGTACGGCATCGACATGCCGACGCGCGGCGAGCTCGTCGCGCATGGCCGCACCGACGAAGAAGTCGCAAAGATCATCGGCGCCGACCACCTGATCTACCAGGACGTCGACGATCTGCGCCGCGCGGTGCGCGACATCAACCCGAAGCTCGAACGCTTCGAGGCGTCGTGCTTCGACGGCAACTACATCACCGGCGCCGTGACGCCCGAGTACCTCGATGCGATCGAGCGTGCACGTCTCGCACCGGCATCGCAGGCCGATCGCGACACGGCGGGCGACACCGAACGCTCGCAGATGAACCTGCAGCTGTCGGTCGAGTGACACCGGCGCACGCTTTTGACGAAGCGTGATAGGATGTGGCCTTGCGTCGATTTGATATCAGCTTGCGGACGCGGGGCGACTTCCCAAAACAGCTAAAGCGAAGGCCGGTGGCAACCGGCCCGAGTCGATCGCTGTCGTACCGCACCGAAGCCCGCTGATGCCGACGCATAGCGGGCTTTTTGTTTTGGCCTGGTTTTGACTGGGTTCGCGCCATGCGCGCGGCCATCGAATACGGAAAACGGAACATGGACGACTCCCTCAACTTCGACACGCTTGCCGTGCGCGCGGGCACGCTGCGCAGCGACTTCAACGAGCACTCGGAAGCGCTGTTCCTCACGTCGAGCTTCTGCTTCCAGAGCGCGGCCGATGCGGCCGAGCGCTTCGCGAATTCGGAAGACTACTTCACCTATTCGCGCTTCACGAACCCGACCGTCACCATGTTCCAGGAGCGTCTCGCGGCGCTCGAGGGCGGCGAAGCCTGCATCGCGACGGCGTCGGGCATGGCCGCGATCATGTCGGTCGTGATGGCCGCGCTGCAAGCCGGCGACCACCTCGTCAGCTCGCGCAGCCTGTTCGGCTCGACGCTCGGGATGTTCTCGCAGATCTTCAGCAAGTTCGGGATCACGACGACCTTCGTCGACCCGACCGACCTGAACGCATGGAAGGAAGCCGTGCGCCCGGAAACGAAGATGTTCTTCCTCGAGACGCCGTCGAATCCGCTGACCGAACTCGCCGACATCGAGGCGATCGGCAAGATCGCGAAGGCATCGAACGCGCTGTTCGTCGTCGACAACTGTTTCTGCAGCCCGGTGCTGCAGCAGCCGCTCAAGCTCGGCGCGGATGTCGTGATGCACTCGGCGACGAAATTCCTCGACGGCCAGGGCCGCGTGCTCGGCGGCGCACTGGTCGGCTCGAAGGAATTCATCATGGGCAAGGTGTTCCCGTTCGTGCGCAGCGCGGGCCCGACGCTGTCGGCGTTCAACGCGTGGGTGCTGCTGAAGGGGATGGAAACGCTGTCGCTGCGCGTCGAGAAGCAGTCGGCAAACGCGCTGGAGATCGCGCGCTGGCTCGATTCGCATCCGGCCGTCGCGCGCGTGTTTCACCCGGGCCTCGAATCGCACCCGCAGCACGAACTCGCGAAGCGTCAGCAGAAGGCGGGCGGTTCGATCCTGTCGTTCGAGCTGAAGGGCGACACGCCCGAGCAGCAGCGCGCGAATGCATGGCGCGTGATCGACAACACGAAGCTGATCTCGATCACCGGCAACCTCGGCGACACGCGGTCGACCATTACCCATCCGGCGACGACCACGCACGCCCGCATCACGCCCGAAGCACGCGCGGCAGCAGGGATCAGCGAAGGGCTGATCCGGTTGTCGGTCGGCCTCGAAGACGCGGGCGACCTGCGCAAGGATCTCGCGCGCGGCCTCGAAGGCTGAGCGCGGCGACCGTTTTCAAGGTCGACATGACGACGGGCCGCTCGACAGAGCGGCCCGTTTTTCTTTTCAGGCTGGCGATGAACGCGCGCCTGCTTCAGCCGGCGTGCCCGTGCGGCGTGTCGCGCATCGCCTCCATCATCCATCGCAGCGTTTCGTCGAGCGGCGTGACGGGCAGCTCGCCCACCACGCGCCGCAGCTTGTCGCGCGACCCGCTCAGGCTCTTCACCTCGTTGTACCGCACGAAACGCGGATCGATCGTCACGTCGATCACGTAACCGGCGATGCGCGACAGCATCGCGAGCACTTCCTTCAGCGAATACGCGCGCTCCGAGCAGACGTTGAACGTCTCGCCGGCCGGCGCGGCCTCGACCAGCTTCAGGTACGCGGCCGTCACGTCGCGCACGTCGGAGAAGTCGCGGCTCACGTCGAGATTGCCGAGCGAGATGCGCGGTGCGCTGCGCGCGTAGTGTGCGACGAGCTTCGGCAGCAGGTATGCATCGCTCTGGCCGACGCCCGTGTAGTTGAACGGCCGCGCGATCACGATCGGCAACCGGTCGGCCCACAGCTTCGCCGCGTATTCCATCGCGAGCTTGCTGACCGCGTAGTCGTTCGCCGGGGCCGGGCCGACGGTTTCGTCGAGTACGCCGGCCGTCGAATTGCCGTAGATGTTCGCGCTGCTGGCGAGCAGCACGGCCGACGGGCGGCGGTCGAGGCCCGCGAGCGCGGCCAGCAGGTTGCGCGTGCCGACGATGTTGACCGCGTAAGTCTGCGACGGCTCGTCCTGCGCGACGTGCGCGCGGGCCGCGAGATGCACGACCGCAGCGGGCCGCGCGTCGGCGGCCGCTGCACGCATCGCATCCGCATCGAGCAGGTCGACGGGCAGCAGCGTGCAATGCGCGAATACCGGGTCGTCGGACGGCGGCGAACCGGGCGCGACCGTGCCCCAGACGTCATAGCCGGCCGCCTGCAGGCGTTCGGCCATGTAGCGGCCGGTGAAGCCCGTCAGGCCCGTGACGAATGCACGGCGCGACGGGCGTCCGGCTTCAGAACGTGTCATGGTGTTGATTCCGCGTCAAGTCCGCTTCGACCATCATCTGGCAAAGTTGTTCGAGCGTCGTCTTCGGTTCCCAGCCGAGCTTGGCTTTGGCCTTGTCGGCGCAGCCGATCAGCAGGTCGACCTCGGCAGGGCGGTAGAACTTCGGATTCACTTCCACGAGCACGTTGCCGGTCGACGCGTCGAGGCCGCGTTCCTGTTCACCCTTGCCGCTCCATTCGATCTGATAGCCGGCCGCCGCAAATGCCATCCGCACGAAGTCGCGCACGGTTTCGGTCCGGTTGGTTGCCAGGACATAGGTATCGGGTTCGTCGGCCTGCAGCATGCGCCACATGCCTTCGACGTACTCGAGCGCAAAGCCCCAGTCGCGCTTCGCATCGAGGTTGCCGAGCTCGAGGCGGGTCGCCTTGCCGAGCTTGATCTTCGCGATGGTGTCGGTGATCTTGCGCGTGACGAACTCGCGGCCGCGCAGTGGCGATTCGTGGTTGAACAGGATGCCGCTGCTGCCGAACAGGCCGTACGACTCGCGGTAGTTCACCGTCATCCAGTGCGCGTAAAGCTTCGCGACGCCGTACGGGCTGCGCGGATAGAACGAGGTCGCTTCCGTCTGCGGAATCGACTGCACCTTGCCGAACATCTCGGACGTCGACGCCTGGTAGAAGCGCGTCTTCGGGCTCACGACGCGGATCGCCTCGAGCAGGTTCAGCGGACCCAGGCCCGTCACTTCGGCGGTCGTCGCCGGCTGGTCGAACGACACGCCGACGAAGCTCTGCGCGGCGAGGTTGTACAGCTCGTCGGGCTGCGTGCGTTCGAGCAGGCGCAGGCTCGAGCCGGCGTCGGTCAGGTCATGCTCGACGAGCGTGAGGTTCGGGTGCGTGTCGACGCCGAGCTCGGCGATGCGCCAGAAATTCACCGAGCTGGTACGGCGGTAGGTGCCGGTGACCTCGTAGCCCTTGTCGAGCAGCAGCTTGGTCAGGTAGGCGCCGTCTTGCCCCGAGATCCCGGTGATGATGGCCTTCTTGCGAGTTTGGCTCATGACGTTGTCCTGGTAGAAACGATGGAGGATGAAATTCAGGCGGTCGTGCCGGCCGCGGCCGGCAGCGCGCGGCGTGCGGGGCCGCGCGTCAGGCGCCGTTCGAAGCCGTACCAGCTCAGGGTCGCGTACGCGAGCGTGATCGCGAGCGCCAGCGCGGCCGTGACGAAGCGGTTCAGGTGCAGCGGCCACAGCGCGTACAGCACGCTGAGGTGGATCAGGTACACGGTGTAGCTGACGGTGCCCACGTAGACGAGCATCGGGTTCGTCAGCACACGCTGCACGAGGCCGCGGCCGCGCAGGGCGATCACGACGATCGACGTGCACAGCAGCAGCGAGATGCTGTAGAGCGCCGCATTCGACAGCGGCGTGTTCGCGGCGCGAAAGCGCGGGAACGACAGGTGCAGCCAGCCGAGGATCGCGAGCGATACGAGCGCGCCGACGATCGCGAGCGGATAGAACGGCTCGAGCGCGCGCCGGTCGCGGCGCAGCACGATGGCGAGCAGCGCGCCGGCGGCGAGCAGGTCCATGCGGAACGGCGTCAGGTAGTAGATCGGCCAGAACGAGTCGAACCACGGCGTCGCGATGGCGCGCAGCACGGGGGCCGCGACGATCAGCGCGGCGGCGACCCACAGCAGCGCGCGCTCCGAGCACCACAGCACGACGAACGGCCAGAAGATATAGAACTGCTCCTCGACCGCGAGCGACCACAGCACGTTCAGGCTGTCATGGCCGATGCTGCCGAGCGACAGCCCGATGTTGGTCGAGAAGAACGCGAACCACGGCCAGTGCGGCAGCCAGCCCGCGCCGAACAGGATCGTCGACACCACCAGCAGGAGCACGTACGGCGGCAGGATGCGCCGCACGCGGCGTGCGTAGAAGTGGCTGAAGTACGACTGCCCGCGTGCCTTGCGATCGAGCAGGATGCCGGTGATCAGTAAGCCGCTCAGCACGAAGAACAGGTCGACACCCATCCAGAGCGGCGCCTTCAGCGCGTGCTGCAGGAACACGGCGCCCACCGCGATCGCGCGCAGCCCGTCGAGCTGCACGATGCGGCCGTGTTGCGGCGGGGTGAGATCCGCGGGTCGCGAGATGCCCGTCATCGCGCCGCTCCTTCGGGACGCGCGGCATGAGCCGGCGCGTGTCGCACATCCGATGCGTAAACGTGAACGTAATGCATGCCATTAAATGAAATATCGAATCGAAATCGATTCTAGGGAAAAGAAATCGGCAAAAAAACGCGCGTCATTTATCTGACGGCAAACATTCGAATGGCGATTATTTTTGTCGCGGGATGAAAGGTCGGCGCCCGGACGGCCCCGTCAGGCGGTGGAGGGCGGCATTTTCTACGGAATGGGAAACGAAAGGCGGTCGTTATTGCCGCTTTCGGGCGCCTTTTTGACTTTGTTCCGGTTCGATATTTCAGGCGGAAACATCCCCAAATATTTCCAAATTTCTTGTGATTATTTTTGCTTGTAACCTGCATCGCGACGTTTGAAACCCATTTGGCGACAGGGTGCGCCGGCGGCAGTCCTTGCGGCGGCCCGGTCGCTGTTGCATCAAGTCTGGAGAAGCGTATTGCGACGTCTGATTCTGGTAGGCATGACGGTATGCGCGACGCTGCTGACGAGCGCCGCACCGGCCGAAACTGTGTTGCCCGCGACCACGTCGTGGATCGGCAATACGTTCGGCTATGGCGACGGCAGCTGGACGCAGATCGACATCCGCGCGATCGCGGTGACGCCTGAAGGCAAGGTGTATACGAATGCGCCGTGGGACGAGAGCGGGGCCGAAGCCAGCGTCTACCAGGACGGGAAGATGCTCGGCTTCGCCGGCGGCACGCACGGCTGGGGCAACCTCGGCGGCAGCGCGATCGCCGTGAACAGCAAGTACGCGTACGTCGCGATCGGTGTCGGCAACGAGCGCGGCCACCTGCAGTCGCCCGGCATCTGGCCGGACAAGGGCAAGCAGTGGTTCGGCATCTCGCGCCGCACAATCGGCGACCTGAAGCAGCCCGCGCCGTTCCGCGCGGCGCCGCAGGTCGCGCCGGGCGGCCGCGCGGACACCGGCCGCGCGCGGATGGCCGCGAGCTTCATGGTGATGAACGAGGTGGCGGCGCCCGCGCGCTCGGAAGTGGGCGAGCAGAAGGCGGAAGTCGGCGGCCTCGCGGCCGACGACAAGACGCTGTTCGCGACGAATCCGTCGCGCGACGCGGTGGACGTGTACGACGCGGAGACAATGCAGCAGAAGGGCACGTGGAGCGCGCACGAGCCGGGCCGCATCGCGCTCGCGGGCGACGGCACGCTGTGGCTGCTCACGGATACGCTCAACGGGCCCGCGCACCTCGTGCACGTGCGTGCGGACGGCCGCAAGCTCGACGACGCGCCCGCGCTGCCGGAAGGCACCGACGCGGTGGACGTGGCCGTCGACGCGAAAGGGCGCGTGCTCGTCGCGGACAACGGGCCGCGCCAGCAGATCCTGATCTTCTCGAAAGGCGGCAAGGGCTATGCGCAGTCGGGCACGCTCGGCGAGCGCGGCGGCATCTTCGCGGGCCCGGTGCCGGGCCGGCCGGGGCCGCAGCGTTTCAACGGGCTGACGGGTGTCGGCGTCGATCGCGCGGGCAACATCTATGTGTCGATGAACGGCATCGGGCCGCGCCACGACACGATCGGCGCAGGGCTCGGCGCGGTGCTCGAAAGCTACACGCCGGACGGCAAGCAGCGCTGGCAGGTGCAGGGGCTCTTGTTCGTCGACGGCGCGTGGCTCGACCCGGCGCGGCCGAACAGCGTGTACACGGGGAACAAGCGCTTCGAGCTCGACCTGTCGAAGCCGCCGGGCCAGGACTGGAAATACGTCGGCTTCCTGTCGAACCGCTTCAAGTATCCGGACGATCCCGTGTTCCACACGGACCAGTATCCCGGCATGCCGTTCGCACGGCGCCTCGACGGCCGCACGTTCCTGTACCTGACCGACATGTACGCCGATCACCTGAAGATCTACCGCTTCGACGCGAAGCGCGACGGCGAGGTCGCGATTCCGTCCGGCCTGATCGCGGGCCGTGCGCGACCGGTCGACAAGGTGCCGAACAAGCCGCCGGGCGGCGACTGGCTGTGGCGTGACGCGAACGGCAACGGCCGGATCGATGCCGACGAGGCCGAGATCAACACGACGGCCAAGGCGAGGGCGGGCGGCTGGGGCTGGTGGGTCGACACGAAAGGCGACATCTGGCGCACCAGCGACGTGCGCGGGATCCACCGCTTCCAGTACGGCGGCATCGACAAGGCCGGCAACCCGATCTACTCGTACGACAAGGTCACGACCTATCCGATGCCGCAGCCGTTCACGCAGCTGCGCCGTGCGATCTACGAGCCGCAGACCGACACGCTGTACGTGACCGGCTACACGGCCGACGCACCGCCGCAGCCGGGCATCAACAAGGAAGTGGGGCGCGTGCTGATCCGCTTCGACAAGTGGTCGACGGGCTCGCCGGTCGTGCGCTATCAGGTCGCGCTGCCGTGGCAGCTCGACGCGAAGCCGATCTTCGACCTGATCGGGCTCACGGCCGAGGGCCGCTACCTGTTCGGGGTGGAGCCGGTCGGCAAGATCCACGTGTACGACAAGGAAACCGGCAAGGAAGTGGGCGTGATGAGCCCGGGCGCCGAGGTCGGCAAGGCATCCGGCTGGGTCGACGTGCCGTTCGGCATCAGCGCGTTCCGGCGCGAGAACGGCGAGTACCTCGTGTTCGTCGAGGAAGACGCACGCGGCAAGGTGCTGATGTATCGCTGGAAACCGTGACGGGCGACGTCACACAAGGCAGAAGCATGGACAAAGGCATACTCAAGAACGTTTCGATCAACTTCATCGGGCTGATCCTGCCGACCTTCGTGTCGCTGGTGACGGTGCCCGCCTATATCCACGCGCTCGGCGTCGAACGCTACGGCGTCGTCAGCCTCGTGTGGACGCTGATCGGCTATTTCGGGATCCTCGATCTCGGGATGAGCATGGCCGCGCAGAACCACATCTCGAAGGCGCTCGCGAGCGGCAATGCCGACGAGAGCGCGCGCGTGTTCTGGAGCGCGTTCTGGCTGAATCTCGGCACCGGCATCGTCGGCGGGCTGCTGATCTATTTCGGCGCGTTCGTCTACACCGCGTACTTCACGAAGGTGTCGGCGGCGATGCAGCACGAGGTGTATCTCGCGCTGCCGTGGCTCGCGCTCGCGATTCCGCTGGCGAACGTGTCGTGGGTGTTCGCCGGCGCGATCAACGGCGCCGAACGGTTCGGCGTGTTCAACACGAACCAGACGATCGGCACGTTCCTGTTCCAGCTGCTGCCGCTCGGCGCCGCGTGGTGGATCGCGCCGAACCTGCAGACGGTGCTCGCCGCGGCGGTCGTCGCGCGGCTGGTCGCGGCGGTGATGCTCGGCCACGCCAGCATCAAGGTGCTCGGAATCCGGCGCATCGATCCGCCGCAGTGGGGTACCGCGAAAGGGCTGTTCAACTTCGGCGGCTGGATGCTGATCGCGAGCACGACGAGCATGATCGCCGACACGCTCGACCGCGTGATGCTCGGCGCCGGGATGGGCGCGAAGTTCGTCACTTATTACACGGTGCCGCAGAACCTCGTCACGCGCCTGAACATGCTGCCGAACGCGCTCGTGCGCACGCTGTTCCCGCGCCTGTCGGCCGTGGGCCGCGACCATGCGGACACGCTCGCGCGCCAGTCGCTCGAATTCCTGAACGGCGTGTTCACGCCGGTCGGCATCGTCGCGATCTTCGCGCTCGCGCCGTTCCTCACGCTGTGGGTCGGCGCGGATCTCGCCGCGCATTCGGCGCCGGTCGGCCGCGTGCTGGTGATCAGCGTGTGGCTCGTCGGCCAGGCGAGCGTCACGCGAATCCTGATCCAGTCGCAGGTCAACCCGGCCCGCGCGGCGTTCGCCGGGCTCGTCGAGATGCCGTTCTTCGTCGGCGGCCTGTGGTTCGGCATTCATCACTTCGGGCTGATCGGCGCGGCGGTCGTGGTCGCGGCGCGCGCGCTCGTCGACTACGGCGTGCTGCTGTACCTGTCGGCGATCCGGATGCGCGCGATCGTGCTCGACATGCTCGCGCACCTCGCCTTCCTGCTCGCGAGCCTGTTTCTCGCGCAGGCGTGGCCGGGGCTCGTCGAGTCGATCGGCATGTGCGCGGTCGTGCTGGTGCTGAACGTCGCGTGGTCGCTCACGATGACGCCGGGGCTGCGTGCGCTCGTGCGCGACCTGTTTGTCCGTCTCAATGCGAGGAGAACCGCTTGACGTCCTCCCCCGACTAACGGCGGGAGATTCCCACACCTGGCGATGCACGTCCGCATCGGAGAATGTTCAAAGCAGCGTTGGTATCACGATCATGCAAGACACCACAGTCACTACAGGCCCACTCTCTTATTCGCAGTCCCGCGATACCTTTCGGCCGCGTCGTGCTGTCTTTCGATCCGCACGCCGAACAGGACTGGGTAGAACCGCTTTCGTCGACTTCCTCGAACGTGGCTCCGTGCGCGATCGCCTTGTAGCGGAGCTTGTTTCGGAAGGACGACCAGGACGCGTCGTAGACGCTGTTCGCCATCCTGGTTCTGGCGAGCTTGGCAGCCGACACGTTGCCGGCCGCGATGTAATCGAAACGCCGCACCAGATCGAGCGCGAGCTTGTTCTGGAAATCGGCACGGGCATTCGCGACCTTGGCGTGCAGCTTCGCGATATGCCGTTTGTGTTTTCGCGCCCGTTGCGCTTTCGCGAGCTTCTCGGCCGCGCGTCGACCGAACCGATCGTTAGGCAGCTTCTCGCCGGTCGAAAGTGTGACGAAGTCTTTCAGTCCGAGATCGATACCGACGCCGGACCGGATCGGGCGAGCCGGAACATCGGGCATGTCGACCACGATGTTGAGAAACCAGTTGCCGCGCGCATCCTGCGCAAAGTTGGTCCCGTCCTTGATCTTGCCTTCGGGAAGCGCCCGGCTGTTGAACACGCGAAACGTGTTGCCAGCGAAACGGAACGCGTCACCCTCACGCTTCAGGTCACGGCCCTTCAGCGGCACCCAGCCCAGCGATTTCTTGCCGCGATAACGCAGGTAAGGCCGACGGTGTTGGCTGCGCGACTTCGCGTATTGCTCGCACGTTGCGTTGACGGTGCCCGAGTGGATGCCGAGTTCCTTGCTGCTACCGGTCGTCAACACGTTCAGGTCGAAACCCGTCGGCCACTTCTTGCGCCACTTGAGCGCGTGCTTTTGCGTGTCGTTGCAGAAGTTCCAGACGTAGTTCACCGCACGGCTTTGCTTGTTAAGCAGTCCGTTGAGCGACTTAACCCGGTAGCGATAGACAAGGATCATGCCGGCCATCCTAGCCTGCAGACCAAGCTGGCTGTCAAGGACACACCTGTCCTCCCCGCCGTCAATGGCACCGTTTCTTGGAGCGACTGATGAATCGCGATCTGGCGGAGCACGCCGTATTGAATCTCGCCACCGCCGATGCGGCCGTGGCCGAAGCGGGCGACGCCGCCGCGCTGCGCCGGTCCGTGCCGGCCGAACGTGCCGGCGCGCGCCATGCATCGCGGGCGCTGCGCGTGGCGATCGTCCACGACTGGCTCGTCACCTATGCGGGCGCCGAGCGCGTGCTCGAACAGATCGTCGCGTGCTTTCCCGACGCGGACCTGTTCAGCCTCGTCGACTTCCTCGACGATCGCGCGTTCGTGCGCGGCAAGCCGGTGACGACGTCGTTCATCCAGAAGCTGCCGTTCGCGCGCACCAAGTACCGCAGCTACCTGCCGCTGATGCCGCTCGCGATCGAGCAGCTCGACGTGTCGGAGTACGACCTGGTGATCTCGAGCAGTCACGCGGTCGCGAAGGGCGTGCTGACGGGGCCGGACCAGGTGCACATCAGCTACGTGCATTCGCCGATCCGCTATGCGTGGGATCTCCAGCACCAGTACCTGGAACAGTCGAACCTCACGCATGGGCCTAAATCGCTGCTCGCGCGGATGATCCTGCATTACATCCGCAACTGGGACACGCGCACCGCGAACGCGGTGGACGGTTTCGTCGCGAACTCCGCGTTCATCGCCCGGCGTATCAAGAAGGTCTACCATCGCGACGCGGCGGTGATCTTCCCGCCGGTCGACGTCGACGCGTTTTCGCTGAACGCGGAGAAGGAGGATTTCTACCTGACCGCGTCGCGGATGGTGCCGTACAAGAAGATCGATCTGATCGTCGAGGCGTTTTCGCGCACGCCGGAGCGCAAGCTCGTCGTGATCGGCGACGGCCCCGAGATGCAGAAGATCCGCGCGAAGGCCGGCCCGAACGTCGAGATCATGGGCTACCAGCCGTTCGCGGTGCTGCACGACCGGATGCGGCGCGCGAAGGCGTTCGTGTTCGCGGCCGAGGAGGATTTCGGGATCTCGGTGGTCGAGGCGCAGGCGTGCGGCACGCCGGTGATCGCGTACGGCAAGGGCGGCGCGCTCGAAACCGTGCTCGACCCGCAATCGGACCTGAATCCGACCGGGCTCTTTTTCGACGAACAGACGCCGCACGCGATCGTCGCGGCGGTCGACGATTTCGAGCGTGCGCCGCAGCGCTTCACGCCGACTGCCTGCCGCACGAATGCGGAGCGGTTTTCCGCCGATACGTTCCGGCGGCGCTTTCTCGACTATGTGGAGGCCGCGTTGCCCGGCTCGACCGCGCAGCGCGGTACGGCGATCGCGCCGATGCCGGCCGCGCGCGGCCCGGCGACGCTCGTGCTCGACCAGAGCGGCGTGCTCGGCGGCGCCGAGCTGTCGCTGCTCGAGATCATGAAGCACATGCGTGCGAACGCCGACGTACTGCTGTTCGACGACGGCCCGTTCCGCGCGGCGCTCGACGAGATCGGCGCGCGCGTCGACGTGGTCGACCAGGGGGCGCTCGCGGGCGTGCGCAAGCAGGGCGGCGTGTCGCTCGGCGCGGTGAAGCAGCTCGTGCGGCTGGTGCGCGATGTCGCGCGCCGCGCACGCCGTGCCGAAGTGATCTATGCGAACACGCAGCGCGCGATGGTGGTCGCCGCGCTGGCCGGGCGGCTCGCGCGCAAGCCGGTGGTGTGGCACCTGCGCGACATCGTCAGCACCGACCATTTCGGCAGCAAGCAGTTGCTGGCGATCAAGTATTGCTCACGGCTCGGCGTCACGCGCGTGATCGCGAATTCCGATGCGTCCGCGCAGGCGTTCCGCACGCTGACGGGCTTCACGCCGCAGCACGTCGACGTCGTGTTCAACGGCATTTCGGCCGAGCCGTTCGATGCGCTGGAAGGTGTCAGCCAGGCCGCGCTGCGCACGCGCCTCGGGTTGCCTGAAAACGCGTGGCTCGTCGGTTCGTTCAGCCGGCTCGCGCGCTGGAAGGGGCAGCACGTGCTGCTGGAAGCCGCCGTGCGGCATCCCGACATGCACGTGGTGCTGGTCGGCGCACCGCTGTTCGGCGAGGACGAATACGCGGCGCAGTTGCACGAATACGTCGCGCGGCACGGGATGGACGAGCGCGTGTATTTCCTCGGGTTCCAGCGCGACGTGGCGGCCTGCATGACGGCGGTCGACGTCGTCGCGCACACGTCGATCACGCCGGAGCCGTTCGGGCGCGTGATCGTCGAGGGGATGCTCGCGCGCCGGCCGGTCGTCGCGGCCCGCGCGGGCGGCGTCGTCGAGATCATCGAGGACGGCGACAACGGGCTGCTCTGCGCGCCGGGCGATGCGGCCGCGCTGGCCGATGCGCTGGATACGCTGAAGCGCGACGGCGCGCTGCGCGAGCGGCTCGTCGCGAGCGGGCGCGCGACGGCGGTGCGCCGGTTCGGCACCGAAACCTACGTGGAGCGGGTCGAGAAAATTCTCGCGGATACGGCGAAGGCCGCGAAGGCGAAGAAGCGGTAAGCGGCGCAAGCCGGCGGGAAGCGAGCCCTCATGCGGCGGTGTGCTGCGTGGGGGCTTTGTTTTTCAGCGCCGGGGGCCTTTTGCCGGGCGGGTGGTGGGCAGGTTGTCGTGCGTTGTGCGGGACGTGTGCTTGGCCGGTTGCCGATTGGGAGGCAATTGTTGGCGACGCGAGAAGGCGACGCCAGAAGGTGACGCCAGAAGGTGACGCCAGAAGGTGACGCCAGAAGGTGACGCCAGAAGGTGACGCCAGAAGGTGACGCCAGAAGGTGACGCCAGAAGGTGACGCCAGAAGGCCGCGCCCAGGCGGTCCCCGGTGAAAGTCGGTCGAGGGCGGCTCAGGCGGGCCGTAGCGCGGCCCGACACCGGCAGGCTACCCACGGATGCCAACCCGGCATGCCTGGCGCGCTCAGGCCATGAAAAAGCCCCCGCGCAGCGTACCGCCTCGCGAGGGCTCAGGAAAGCCTGCCGGTCCGGTCAAACGGCCCGTTCGGGCGCCGGCGTAACGACCCGAGCAGGGCGAGCGGGCTTGAAGCTGGCCGACCACGTCATCGCGGGCCGTTCGAACATCCGGTAGAACACATACGCGACCGGGATCGCGATGGCCATGAACGCGAACGACGGCCAGATCGACAGCTGCAGCTCGGAATGGAACAGCACCGAGCCGAGGCAGACGAACAGCGGCAGGTGGATCAGGTACAGCGAGTAGCTGAAGTCGCCGAACCAGCTCAGCACGCGCAGCGGCGGCGTCGGGCGCGGCGGACGGGCGAGCGCGCGGTACAGGAAGCACGCGAAGCCGGCCGACCACAGCTGGAATGCGCCGTACTGGCCGAAATGGAACGCGCCGCAGCCGGCGGCCAGCAGCACGGCGGCCGCGCCGTACCACGCGCGCGACGGCACGGTGGCCGCGCCGCGTGCCGGCTGTGCGCGCACGTCGGCGATCCACGCGCCGATCGTCCAGGACAGCCAGTACGACGTGAAGAACTGCAGGTCGTGCCGTTCGAGCAGCCACGCCGACGCGACGTTGACGAGCGCAACCGCGGCCACGACCGCCGGCATGCCGATGCGCCGGCGGACCGCGAACAGCAGCGGGTAGATCGCATAGAACTGCACTTCGAGCGACAGCGTCCACAGTGCGCCGTTCGACCCGTACGTGTAGCCGGCGACGCCCTGCAGCGAGAACAGGTTCACGAGGAACGCGACGAGGCCGACGTCGCGGATCTTGTGGCTGACGGGCTCGATCTGCAGGCTGACCGAGTCGAGTGCGAGCGTAAACAGCAGCGCGGCGAGCAGCACCGGGTAGATGCGCGCGAACCGGCGCACCCAGAAGTTCGGCGCGTCGAGCCGGTACGCGGGATCGGCCGCGAGCTTGAGGGCCGCGTTGCGGTGGATGCAGTAGCCGCTGATCACGAAGAAGATCGGCACGCCGGCGGAGCCCCACGCGAACGGGAAGGTCAGGTAGCCGGCGATCGCGCTCGGGGTGAGCGCGTGGCCGTAAGCCTGATGGAAGCTCTGCATGCCGACCCAGACGACCTGGCGGCAGTGGAAATAGGCGACGAGCAGCGCCGCGAAGCCGCGCATCGCGTCGATTACGTGTTCCTTGTGATCGGCGACGGGCGGCGCGGTCAGAGACGATCCGCTGAAAGCTTGCATGCGATTCGATTCCTTGCGACGGATGGACGGGAAGTTTCATCCAATCGTAATGCGCAAGAATTCGATCAATGAATAAAAAAATCTCGCCGGGAAATATCGGAATTCCACATCATGGGTTTATCGCGTTCGGAAAGCGGTTCCGCGAGGCGGGTCAATTATTTACCGATTTTTTTCTGATAGTTTGAAGCTCCAGTTGATTGATGCAAGGAGCGGCAAGATGGACATGCATTGGATCGCGAGCGCTGCAGTACTGCTGGTCATGGCCGTGCTGTCGGCGTACCGTGAGGCGCTGAAGAACGAACCGATTCGCCCGGGTCTCGAACGGGGCGGCGTGCCCTATATCGAGGAATTCGAATCGTAAGAATTTGTATCTGGAAAATCGGTAATTTGTTTCTGCCTCGGCACTCGGTTCGGCAATATCGACCGGGTTGAAAGGATTATATTTTTTCCGGAATCATTGGGCAATCAGTCCATATCGAAAATGAGCGGAGTCGAATTGGCCGTACCGTCGATTCTCGATATGCCGTTCGGAACACAATCGCGCCGGGTCGCGGGTCGACGCGGCGCAGTCAACGCAATCAGGATGCGAACATGTTGAAAGTCACCAAGGCCGTGTTCCCCGTCGCCGGTCTCGGCACGCGGTTCCTTCCGGCAACGAAGGCGAGCCCGAAGGAAATGTTGCCCGTCGTCGACAAGCCGCTGATCCAGTACGCGGTCGAGGAAGCGATCAACGCAGGTATCACCGAGATGATTTTCGTCACCGGGCGCAGCAAGCGCGCGATCGAGGATCACTTCGACAAGTCCTACGAGATCGAGGCCGAACTCGAGGCGCGCGGCAAGGAAAAGCTGCTCGAACTGGTGCGCGGCATCAAGCCGAGCCACGTGAACTGCTTCTACGTGCGCCAGCCGGAAGCGCTCGGCCTCGGCCACGCGGTGCTGTGTGCCGAGAAGCTGGTGCATGGCGAGCCGTTCGCGGTGATCCTCGCCGACGACCTGCTGCACGGCGAACAACCGGTGCTCAAGCAGCTCGTCGACGTGTTCGACCACTATCACAGCTCGGTGATCGGGGTCGAGACGATCGCGCGCGACGACAGCCGCTCGTACGGCGTCGTCGAAGGCCGCGAATGGGAAGAGGACATCATCAAGCTGTCGGGCATCATCGAGAAGCCCGCGCCGGAAGACGCGCCGTCGAATCTCGGCGTGGTCGGCCGCTACGTGTTCATGCCGACGATCTTCGATCACCTGCGCAAGCTCAAGCCGGGCGCCGGCGGCGAGCTGCAACTGACCGATGCGGTCCAGTCGCTGCTCGCGAACGAGCAGGTGCTCGCGTATCGCTACTACGGCACGCGTTTCGATTGCGGCAGCAAGATCGGCTATCTCAAGGCCACCGTCGAACTCGCGCTCCAGCATCCGGAAGTGAGCCGCGAATTCGAGGCCTACCTGCGTACCTGCTTGCCCGCGCTGGCTGCTGTCGCCTAAGCAGCCGCGCGCTCTGTCGTTTCAGGTGGTGGTTGTTCCGTTGGCCCCGGCCGCTCGCGCGCCGGGGCTTTTTTGCATGTGCGGGTGCGCCAGTGCACGATCGCGGTGCGTGGCGTCTGGGTGTGTGCGGTAGCGGATCGGCTTCAGGATCGGGGCTGCGTGCGGGGCGGGGCGCGCCGACGAGCACGGACGTCACGGCTGAAACCGGTGCCGCGGCGGGCGCCCGGATGACAGGATCGGCGGTTCGATCGCGCGATGCACGTCGATGTTCGTGACCGCATCGGTTTTGCCGGCGCTGGTCGATGCCGCGATCGCTGGAGTGTTGAGCGTCAGCTCCGGGGTGGGGCTTGAAGCACCGTTTCTCCGCTCAACGTGCAACGCTCAACGTGCCGACGTGCTCGGCCGCGCGACGAAATGCCGGGCCAGCATCGCGGCGACCGGCTTCTTGAAATCGAGCAGCCGCTTTTCGAGATAGCGCCAGGACAGGTGCGCGAGCAGCACGGCGAGCGCGAACTGCAGCAGTTCGGGCAGCGTGTCGCGGACGATTTCAGGTATGCCCACGTGCGCGACGTGCGCGGGCAGTACGCCGAATCGCGCCGGAATCAGGTTGTGGAACAGGTAGAAGCCGTAGCTGATCGTGCCGAGATAGGCGAGCGGCGCCCAGTCGAGCAACGCCACGACCGGATGCTCGGGTTCGCTGACGATCCACAGCAGCAGCGCGCCGAGCGACGCGGACAGGCCGAGATCCGCGAGCCCCGCGATCGTGTCGGGCAAGCTCGTGCATGCAGGCAGCACGAGGAAGAACACGACGCCGGCCGCGCCGAGCCAGCCGGGCGGAATGCGGCGCACGGCGGCCGCACCGCGATCGGCGAGCGCCATCGCGCCGACGCCGCCGAGCGCGATCAGCGCGAAATTCCACGGGGAAAACGCGTAGATCAGCACCGGCGACGCGTCGCACAGGTAGAGCGCGAGATGCGCGAGCGCACACAGTACGATGGCAGCGATGCCGAGCGCGACGTGTCGCGCGGCGGGCACCGCGAGCAGCGCGAGCGGCGCGATCAGATAGAACTGCTGTTCAACCGCGAGGCTCCAGAAGTGCGACGTGGAGCCCGGCCAGCCGTCCTTGACGACACCGATCCAGTAATTCGACAGGAACGCCGCGTGCCACGCGAGCCCGAGATTGACGCCGCGCTGGTAGAACAGCGCATGCGCGATCGCGAGCGCGGCGAGCAGCAGGTAATAGACGGGAAAGATCCGCAGTGCGCGCTTCGCGAGAAACAGCGCGAGCGCGTGGCGGCGCGTCATGGTGCCGCGCTCGACCGCCTCGCGGTTGCGATGCAGCTCGCCGACGATCAGGAATCCGCTGATGAGGAAAAACGTCCACACGCCAAGCTTGCCGACGTCGACGGCAAGGACGTGGCCCTTGTGGGACAGGAAAACGAGGATGACGGCGAGGGCTCGCAGGCCGTCGAGTCCTTTGACGTATCTGGCTTCGCGCATGGAGGCATCCGGGCATTGAGCGAGCCCAGTATAGGTGCGCAAATATCGAACGTAATTCGCATTCGGGTGCCTACGTGAAGGGGTTTTTTGATGCTGGAGCGTCGATGAAATCGGTCGCATGCAAAAAAACCTGCGGGAAACCCCGCGAAAACGCATAAAAGTACTGCACGAAGCGTCAAGGCGCTTGTAGAATCCGGCGTTGAAGCGCGCGCGTTGCACGCTTCGTGTATCCAACGACCACACCTGGTAGGAGAAACATGGCGACTTCCGCAAAAAAGGTGGCCAAGAAGGCTGCCGCACCCGCCACCAAGAAAGTGGCTGCCAAAAAGGCTGCGCCCGCGAAGAAAGTAGTGGCTAAGAAGGTTGTCGCGAAGGCGGCACCGGCCGCTCCGACGCCGCTGAAGGACAAGTTCACGAAGGCATCGCTCGCAACGCACATCGCTGAGCGCGCAGCTGTCGAAGTGAAGGCGGTCAAGGCAGTGCTCGTCGCACTCGAGAACGTCGTGCTGGGCTCGGTCCACAAGAAGGGCGCGGGCGAGTTCACGCTGCCGGGTCTGCTGAAGATCACGGCGCAAGTCGTGCCGGCGAAGAAGAAGCGCTTCGGCAAGGATCCGTTCACGGGCGAAGAGCGCTGGTTCCCGGCGAAGCCGGCCAGCGTGCGCGTGAAGGCACGTGCGCTGAAGAAGCTGAAGGACGCAGCGGCGTAATGCCGCGCAGCGGTTGCCGAATGCATGTCGGCAACCGCTGCGATGTCCGACGATCCCCGTACGCGAAAGCGTACGGGGATTTTTATTGCGCTGCGCAAATCGTGAAGCAAAGAAGCGGCGAAATGGCGGAAGGTCCGGTTCGACGCGTGACGCATGACGGAAGACGCGCCGCGCACGCGCGATGCGAATGTCAATCCTCCGCGCGCTTGCAGCAGATCCGCTGCTACGCGTCGCGCGCGCTCTGCCGATTGCGTGCGCATCGCGAGGCGCGTGCATCGTGACTGAAACCATCCCCGACGAAATCGCAGCCCAGGTCGCTGCCGCGTGCGACACGATCGCGCGGCATCTCGGCGCGACGCTGAAGGCGATCCACCTGTTCGGATCGGCGCTCGACGGCGGACTGAAGCCGCGCAGCGATGTCGACCTGCTGGTGACGGTGTCGGCCCGGCCCGGCGCATCGACGCGGCGCGCATTGATGCTCGACCTGCTCGCCGTGTCGGCGCCGCCCGGTCGCGCCGGCGGCATGCGTGCACTGGAAGCGACCGTCGTTGCGCACGATGAAGTGGTGCCGTGGCGTCATCCGGCGCGTCGCGAACTGCAGTTCGGCGAGTGGCTGCGTCACGACCTCGAGGCCGGCATTGTCGAACCGGCGCTCGTCGATCACGATCTGGCGATCCTGTTGACGAAGGTGCGGCAGCACAGCGTCGTGCTGGCTGGCTTGCCGGCGGCTACGCTGCTCGAGCCGGTGCCGACACGGGATTTTGTCGCCGCGCTGCGGGCGACGGTTGCGCAGTGGAATGCCGAACCGGACTGGCGCGGCGACGAGTGCAACGTGGTGCTCGCGCTCGCGCGCATCTGGTACAGCGCCGCGACCGGCAGGATCGCGCCCAAGGACGTCGCTGCCGCATGGGTGCTGGAGCGTCTGCCGGACACGTACCGGCCGGTTGTAGCGGCGGCGCGCGCCGCCTATCTCGGCGGCGAGGAAGACGCGGCGATCCTGTCGGGCGAACCCCTTGCGGCATTCATCGGCTACGCGCGTCGAACGGCCGAATCGATGCTGTCGACGTAGCGGCGGATGCCGCGCGCGTGGCCGGCCTTGGGGGCGACGCCGATGAAGATCATCGGCATTGGCGTGGCAGTCGCACGCGCATGCGGTCGAGCCGGAAGCCTGCCGGCGACCCGGCGCGTCATCGCGCATGCGCCGTGCGACGTGCTTCGTCAGCCCGCCGTACCCGCGTACGCGGCTTTCAGCGCGGCATCGTCGAGCTTGATCATCTGCATCATCGCGGCGGCCACGCGCGTGGCCTTGACCGTGTCCCGGTCCGACATCATCGGGATCAGCGTTTCCGGAACGATCTGCCACGACACGCCGTAGCGGTCTCGCAGCCAGCCGCAGGCGTCGGCCGTGCCGCCGTTGTCGAGCAGGGCGTTCCAGTAGCGGTCGAGTTCCGCCTGGTCGGCGCAGCTGACCAGCAGCGAGATTGAATGGTTGAACGTGTCGGTGCGCGGGTGGCTCATCGCGAAGAACGGCTGTCCGAACAGCTCGAACTCGACCATCCGCGTGCCGTCGGTGCCGGGCACCGCCGTGACGCGCACGATGCGCGAATCCGGAAAGATGCCAGCATACAAGGCCGCGGCTTCTTCTGCTTGGGTCGAATACCAGAGGAAAGGCGTGATCTTCTGAATCGTCATGACGAGTCTCCTGTCTGTATGGGTGCGGGGCAAACCTGTGCCGCCATCGATACGACGGACGACGCGTGCCGGAATCGACACGCGGTGCAAACGAATCCCGCGTCGGTTCGACCGGGCAGCGCCGGCTGTGCGGATGGTAGTCGCTCGACAGGGAAACCGCGACCTCTGCGGACCTCGGAAACGGTGTTGCGGGCACATTGCAGCCGTCAGGCGCCGCTGCCGGCCACTCACCCTATGTCGGGTCCCGGCTTGGGCGCGGAGGCCCGGCAGGCGGTGTCGGCCTCGCTTGCCGGAGGCGGACGAAAAAAAGCCAGCCGCGGCCGAAACCGGGGCTGGCTTTCCAGGTCGGCGGCAAGGCGTCGGAGACGCCGTGCACACCGGATACTTCGTTTTTAGAACTTGTGACGCAGGCCGAGTGCGACCATTTCCTGGGACTTCGTGCCGGCGTAGCCGTACGAGCCGATCGACGCTTGCGCAGCTTGCGTCGTATTCGCGTCGACGCGTTGCGTGCCGCTTGCGTGCTGGTACGCGCCGACCAGGTAGACGTCCGTGCGCTTCGACAGCGAGTAATCCGCGCCCAGCGAAACCTGATGGTACTTCGCGTCCGTGTCGCCGCTCGCCTTCGTGTACGAGTAGCCCAGACCCAGCAGCAGCGGCGGCGTGACCTGATACGTCGCGAACGCGCGGCCCGTATTGTACTTCTCGGTCGAACCGAAGCCCGACGATGCGTCCGGCTTGTACTGTGCGTTGCTGTAGCCGAGGCCGAGCGTGACCGGGCCGATTGCGTACTGGCCTGCGACTTGTGCGATGCCGATCGACTTCGCCGTCTCGTAACCCGAGTTGATCGGGCCGTCGATGATGTTGTCGGCCGTCGTCGAGGTCCAGCCGGTACGCGGGCCCGAAGCCGGCGTCGGGTTGTTCGCGTAGAAATAGCCGGCGGCGACGCCGATCGGGCCGTTGTTGTAAGCGGCTCCGACCGACCACGTCTGACCCGAGCCCGGCTTCCCAGCCACGCCGCTCAGACCGTACATGCCTTCGAACTGGAAGCCGCCCCAGACCGGCGATGCGTACTTGATCGCGTTGCTGACGCGCAGGCTGTTGTCGTTGTTGTCGACGTCGCCCGGGGTCGCGAAGAAGCTGCCGAAGTAGTTGTCAGCCGTGACAGCCTGAACCAGGTCGACCAGCGGGTCGTACTGGCGGCCCAGCGTCAGCGTGCCGTACTGGTTGCTTTCCAGGCCGACGTAAGCCTGGCGGTTGAAGATCGTGTTGGCTGCGCTCAGCTTGCCCGTGCCCGGGTTGAAGCCGTTTTCGATCTGGAAGATTGCTTTCAGGCCGCCGCCCAGGTCTTCAGCACCCTTCAGGCCCCAGCGGCTGCCTTGCAGGTTGCCCGACAGCATTTGCCACATGTTGTTGCCCTGGCCGTTGTTGCCGTGAACGTAGGCGATCGACGTGTCGATCACGCCGTAGAGCGTCACGCTCGACTGAGCCTGAGCAGCACCAGCGGCGCCCAGCAGGGCGAGCGAGAGGGTCGAGAGAGCAAGTTTCTTCATCGTTGAGTTTCTCCACGCAAGTGATTCATCGTTATTTGTTGCGGATTGGAGAATAGCTCAGTGCCATACACGCAAGAAAGCTTAAAAAATAAAGTGTCTCGAAAAGGTAACAGCGGGAAAAAGTCTATATATATCAAGCACATCAACGACTGTTCCTGTTTTTGAAATAGTTGACAATTGCTGCGCCGCGATTGTTTCAATAGTTGATGCGCGTGTCGGCAGATCCTCTGTTTCAGCCTGTTGCAGCAGGGAAACGAGGGCGTGCAAACGTTTGCGGTTGCAGTGGCGTGCACGCCGACGTATCAAGCGCGCGTTGACGCCGCACGAATGCGCGGCGGACACAGGGGTTGCAAAGGGGCGGGTGGGTATGCCGGGCGCGCGCGATCGATGCGCGCCCGGTTGCAGACGGCGGGTAAATCAGTCGTCGCGCGGGCGATGATCGGCGCGGCCAGGTTGAGCAACGCGAGCGGACGCGGCCGGCGCTGAATCCTCGGCCGGCCGATGCGCGTTGCCGCGGGCTGCCGCGAATTCCGCGCCGAGCAGCAGCACGATCGCGGAGAAGTACAGCCACATCAGCAGGACCGCGAACGATCCGGCCGCGCCGAACGCGCTCGCGGTGCCCGCGTGCGCGAGGTACAGCGCGAACAGCTTCTTGCCGCCGGAGAACAGGATCGCGGACACGATGCCGCCGATCGCGGCGTCGCGCCACGCGACGCGCGCATCGGGCAGGAACTTCATCAACGACGCGAACGCGCCCGCGAGCACGGCGATGCCGACGAAGAACTGCACGAGGTTCGTGACGATCACATACGGCGAATCGCCCAGCAGCCAGGTGCCGACGAACGTGATCGCGGTGTCGAGCACGAGCGACACGATCAGCAGGAACGCGACGCCGAGCACGAGCCCGAACGAGATCAGCCGCACGCGCACGAGCCCGAGCATGCTCGACCAGCGGTTCTCGGTGGCCGGCCAGATCACGCTGAGCGCGGCGCTGAGCGACGCGAAGGTGGCCGACGCGCCGATCGCGAGCGCGGCGAACGAGATCAGGGTTGCCAGGCCGCCGCGCTCGCCCGCGCGGTGCGCGTTCTGCACGATCGTCTGGATGCTGGCCGCCGCGTCGTCGCCGATCAGCTGGTGGGCCTGTTCGAACACCTGGCCGCGCGCGGCATCGTCGCCGTAGAACCAGCCGGCCACGGCGATCACCATCACGAGCATCGGCGCGAGCGAGAACGCGGAGAAAAAGGCGATGCCCGCGGCCATCGCGGAGCAGCGGTCGGACGAGAAGCGCTTGAACGCGGTGAGGGCCCAGTTGGCCTGTTCTTGCGCGAGACGGGTGGCTTCGGAGGTGATCTGTCGTTTCATGACGGGTCGGTGGCGCGCGGAACGCGGATCATCGTTGGTAATCAGACAATTCAGTATTGATCCGAGGATTCGAACATAGTTGCGCGAACTGTCTATAATTCCTTTCAGTTTCCTCACCCCCACAATAACGCCGAGACCAGCCATGCTACAAATGTCCCGGCGCCAGTTCCTGAAGGTGACGGCTACGTCGCTTGCCGGATCGAGTCTAGCCCTGATGGGCTTCTCTCCATCCGAAGCGCTTGCCGAAGTCCGACAGTACAAGCTGGCGCGCACAGTCGAAACGCGCAACACCTGTCCTTACTGTTCAGTAGGTTGCGGCATCCTGATGTACAGCCTCGGAGACGGCGCGAAAAACGCCCAGCCGAGCATCATCCACATCGAAGGCGATCCCGACCATCCCGTCAATCGCGGCACGCTGTGCCCGAAGGGCGCGAGCCTGATCGACTTCATCCACAGCCCGAACCGCCTGACGCACCCCGAGTATCGTGCGCCCGGCTCGGACAAGTGGGAACCGATTTCGTGGAATGACGCGCTCGACCGCATCGCGAAGCTGATGAAGGCCGATCGCGACGCGAACTTCGTCGAGACGGCGGAAGACGGTGCGAAGGTCAACCGATGGCTGACCACCGGCATGCTGGCCGCGTCGGCGGGCAGCAACGAAGTCGGCTACCTGACGCACAAGACCATCCGCAGTCTCGGGATGCTCGCATTCGACAATCAGGCGCGTGTCTGACATGGCCCGACGGTGGCAGGTCTTGCCCCGACGTTTGGCCGTGGAGCGATGACGAACCATTGGGTCGACATCAAGAACGCGGACGTGATTCTCGTGATGGGCGGCAATGCAGCCGAAGCCCATCCGTGCGGTTTCAAGTGGGTAACGGAGGCGAAGGCGCACCGCAAGGCGCGGCTGATCGTCGTCGACCCGCGCTTTACGCGTACGGCCTCGGTGGCCGACTACTACGCGCCGATCCGCACCGGCACCGACATCGTCTTCCTGGGCGGCGTCATCAACTATCTGCTGACGAACGACAAGATCCAGCATGAGTACGTGAAGAACTACACGGACTTCTCGTTCATCGTGCGCGAGGATTTCGCGTTCAACGACGGCATCTATTCCGGCTATGACGCGGAGAAACACGCGTACCCGGACAAGTCGAGCTGGGACTACGAGCGCGGCGACGACGGCTTCGTGAAGGTCGACCCGACGCTGCAGCATCCGCGTTGCGTGTACAACCTGCTGAAGCAGCACTACGCGCGCTATACGCCGGACATGGTCCAGCAGACGTGCGGCACGCCGAAGGAGAAATTCCTGAAGGTGTGCGAGATGCTCGCGACCACGGCCGTTCCCGGCCGCGCCGGCACGGTGCTGTACGCGCTCGGCTGGACGCACCACTCGATCGGCGCGCAGATCATCCGCACCGGCGCGATGGTGCAGCTGCTGCTCGGCAACATCGGCATCGCCGGCGGCGGGATGAACGCGCTGCGCGGGCACTCGAACATCCAGGGGTTGACCGACCTCGGGCTGATGTCGAACCTGCTGCCGGGCTACATGACGCTGCCGATGCAGGCCGAGCAGGATTTCGACGGCTACATCAAGAAGCGTGTGCAACTGCCGCTGCGGCCGAACCAGTTGAGCTACTGGAAGAACTACAAGGCCTTCCACGTGAGCTTCATGAAGTCCTGGTGGGGCGACGCGGCGACCGCCGAGAACAACTGGGGCTACGACTACCTGCCGAAGCTGGACAAGCAGTACGACCTGCTGCAGGTGATCGAGCTGATGAATGCCGGCAAGATGAACGGCTACATCTGCCAGGGCTTCAACCCGCTTGCGGCGTCGCCGTCGAAGGTGAAGACGGCAGCCGGCCTCGCGAAGCTGAAGTGGCTCGTGATCATGGATCCGCTCGCGACCGAAACCTCCGAGTTCTGGAAGCATCACGGCGACTACAACGACGTCGATTCGTCGAAGATCCAGACCGAGGTGTTCCGTCTGCCGACCACGTGCTTCGCGGAGGAAAACGGTTCGCTCGTGAGTTCGAGCCGCGTGCTGCAATGGCACTGGAAGGGCGCGGAGCCGCCGGGCGAGGCGAAGAGCGACCTCGAGATCATGTCGGGGCTGTTCCTGCGCATGCGCAAGATGTACCAGACGGAAGGCGGCAAGTACCCGGATCCGATCGTCAACCTGACCTGGCCGTACGCGAACCCGGAAAGCCCGACGCCCGAAGAGCTCGCGATGGAGTTCAACGGAAAGGCGCTCGCCGATCTGCCCGATCCGAAGGATCCGGCCAAGACGCTCGTGAAGAAGGGCGAGCAGCTGGCCGCGTTCGCGCAGTTGAAGGACGACGGCACGACCGCGAGCGGCTGCTGGATCTTCTGTGGTGCCTGGACGCAGGCCGGCAACCAGATGGGGCGGCGCGACAACTCCGACCCGACCGGCATCGGCCAGACGCTGAACTGGGCGTGGGCGTGGCCGGCGAACCGGCGGATCCTGTACAACCGCGCGTCGTGCGACGTCGCCGGCAAGCCGTTCGACCCGACCCGCAAGCTGATCGGCTGGAACGGCAGCGCGTGGAAGGGGGCCGACATTCCCGACTTCAAGGCGGACGAATCGCCGGAAAACGGGATGGGGCCGTTCATCATGAACCCGGAAGGCGTCGCGCGCTTCTTCGCCCGGGCGGGGATGAACGAAGGTCCGTTCCCCGAGCACTACGAGCCGTTCGAGACGCCGCTCGACGCGAACCCGCTGCACCCGAACAACCCGCAGGCGCTGAACAACCCGGCTGCCCGCGTGTTCCCGGACGACCGCGCGTCGTTCGGCAAGGTGGCGGATTTCCCGCACGTGGCGACGACGTACCGGCTGACCGAGCACTTCCACTACTGGACCAAGCATGCGCGGCTGAACTCGATCATCCAGCCCGAGCAATTCGTCGAGATCGGCGAAGACCTCGCGAAGGAAGTCGGCGTCGCGCATGGCGAGCGCGTGAAGGTGTCGTCCAAGCGCGGCTACATCATCGCGGTCGCCCTCGTCACGAAGCGGATCAAGCCGCTGACGGTCGACGGCAAGAAGGTCCAGACGGTCGGCGTGCCGTTGCACTGGGGCTTCAAGGGTCTGACGAAGCCCGGCTATCTCGCCAATACCCTGACTCCGTCCGTGGGTGACGGCAACTCCTATACACCGGAATTCAAGTCGTTCCTGGTGAAGGTCGAAAAGGCGTAAGGGGAAAGAGATGGCATTGCAATCGCTGGATATCAAGCGCGTCTCGGCCACCACGACGCCACCGCCCACGGTGCGCGAACCGGTGACCGGGAGTGTCGCCAAGCTGATCGACGTATCGAAGTGCATCGGCTGCAAGGCATGCCAGACGGCATGCATGGAGTGGAACGACCTGCGTGACGAGGTCGGCACCAACGTCGGCGTGTACGACAACCCGGCCGACCTGAGCGAGCATTCGTGGACGGTCATGCGGTTCTCCGAATACGAGAACCCGGCCGGTGACCTCGAGTGGCTGATCCGCAAGGACGGCTGCATGCACTGCGAGGATCCGGGCTGCCTGAAGGCGTGTCCGTCCCCGGGCGCGATCGTGCAGTACAACAACGGGATCGTCGATTTCCACGAGGAGAACTGCATCGGTTGCGGCTATTGCGTGACCGGCTGCCCGTTCAACGTTCCGCGGATCTCGAAGAAGGATCATCGCGCGTACAAGTGCACGCTCTGTTCCGACCGCGTCGCGGTCGGCCAGGAACCGGCCTGCGTGAAGACCTGCCCGACGGGCGCGATCGTGTTCGGCACCAAGGAGGACATGAAGCAGCACGCGGCCGAGCGGATCGAGGACCTGAAGGAGCGCGGCTTCGAGCATGCGGGGCTGTACGACCCGCAGGGCGTCGGCGGCACGCACGTGATGTACGTGCTGCACCACGCGGACAAGCCGTCGCTGTACCACGGGCTGCCCGACAACCCGTCGATCAGCCCGATGGTGAAGCTGTGGAAGGGCATCGCGAAGCCGCTCGCGGTGGCCGGCATCGCGCTGACGGCGCTCGCCGGGTTCTTCCACTATGTCCGGGTCGGTCCGAACGAGGTGAGCGACGAAGAGGAAAAGGCCGCGCAAGACGAGGCGCGACGCATCAAGGAGGACGCGAAATGAAACACGACGACCCCAACCTGATCGTCCGCTACTCGGCGAACGAGCGCACGAACCACTGGATCACCGCGATCACGTTCGTGCTGCTCGCGTTGTCCGGGCTCGCGCTGTTTCATCCGTCGATGTTCTGGCTGACCGCGCTGTTCGGCGGCGGCCAGTGGACGCGGATCCTGCATCCGTTCGTCGGCCTCGTGATGTTCGTGTCGTTCGCGATCCTGGTGGTGCGCTTCTGGCATCACAACGCGCTCGACGCGGACGATCGCCAGTGGCTCAAGCAGATCGGCGACGTGCTGACCAACCAGGAAGACAAGCTGCCGCCTGTCGGGCGCTATAACGCCGGGCAGAAGCTGCTATTCTTTACGCTGGTCGCGTGCCTGCTGCTGCTCCTGCTGTCGGGAGTCGTGATCTGGCGGCGCTACTTCTCGTTCTACTTCCCGATCGGGGTGATCCGCGCGGCCGCTGTCGTGCATGCCGTGGCGGCCTTCGTGCTGATCGCGAGCATCATCGTGCACATTTACGCGGCGTTGTGGGTGAAGGGCTCGATCGGCGCGATGGTGCGCGGCACCGTCACGCTGGGCTGGGCTCGCAAGCATCACCCGAAGTGGTTCCGTGAAAGCGTGAAATAACGCACCGGAGCGGGGCGGCTCGCCGATCGCGGCGGGCTGCTCCGTCAGCCGTCGGAACCGCCTGAAGCGCCGACTCGTCGGCGCTTGTTTATTTGGAAGACATATCTGTGACACAACGCATTCTCGAACCGACCGAGATTTCGACACTCGATCATTCGGCCATCCCGCGCTTTCGCCTGCCGGAGCGCGCCACCGCGTTCTCGGCGCGCGCCGCGCGGCTGCGCAAGCTGGCCGACCTGAACCCGATCAGCGGCTACCTGCGGCTGATGGCCACCGTCGCCGATGCGCAGCACGCGACGCTGCAAACGCTCGAACTGCCGCTGCCGTCGAACGAAGCGATCGCGCGTGCGCAGGAGCATTCGATGCCGCTCGTGCCGGCGCTCGACGGCGAGCGCGATGCGCGCTGGCGCGCCGTGCTGTACGAACTGCTCGACCGCGTCGAAGGCGCCGGGCTCGTCAACCCGCAGCTCGCGAAGCTGCTCGACCGGCTGCGCCTGATGGCGCCCGCCGAACTCGACGCGCAAGCCGACGCGATCCTCGCACTGCGTTTCGCCGAAGTCGATCCGGCTACCGCGCCGTTCCTGATGGCCGCGCTGCAGGTCGTCTGGACGGACCTCGCCAGCCGCATTCCGCCGGCCGACGTCCCGTATCTCGACCAGCCGGGCCTGTGCCCCGTGTGCGGCACGCATCCGGTCGCGAGCGTCGTGCGGGTGGGCGGCCAGTACCAGGGCTACCGTTTCCTGCAATGCGGGCTGTGCACGACCGAGTGGCACATGGTGCGCACGAAGTGCTCGCACTGCGATTCGACGAAAGGCATCGCGTATCACGGGATCGAGGGCGGCAGCGAAGCCGTCAAGGCCGAATCGTGCGACGAGTGCAAGACCTATCGCAAGATCGGCTATCAGGACAAGGACTACGAGTTCGAACCGCTGGCGGACGATCTCGCGAGTCTCACGCTCGACCTGCTGATGAACGAAGCCGGCTACCAGCGCAGCTCACCGAATCCGCTGCTGTGGCCGGATGTCTCGCGGGACGCCAATTGACGGCACGGGCCGGCGCGGTGCGCGAGCACCGGCGCCGGCCCGCTGCGAAGCATGAGACTGGAGCCACCACGACGTGACCGAACCCGGTTTGAATGAATTGAATGCCGTGCTGGCGCGCGTACCGTCTGTCGAGCGCGTGCTGTCGTCGGCGCCGCTGCAACCGCTGCTCGCCGACTATGGCCGCACGCGCGTGCTGAACGCCGTGCGTGCCGAGCTCGAGCGCTGGCGTACCGCCGCGCAGCACGATCCGGCTGCGGCCGAGCCGCTCGACGAGCCGCGCATCGCCGCGGCCGTCGCGCATGCGCTGGCCGCGCAGAGCGCGGGCGCGGTGCGCGCCGTGTTCAACCTGACCGGCACCGTGCTGCACACGAACCTCGGGCGCGCGCTGTTGCCCGACGACGCGGTGCGCGCGGTGGTCGACGTGCTGACGCGGCCGGTCAACCTCGAATTCGACCTCGCCACGGGCCGCCGCGGCGATCGCGACGACCTGATCGACGATCTGTTGTGCGAACTGACGGGCGCGGAGGCCGCGACCGTCGTCAACAACAATGCGGCGGCCGTGCTGCTGGCGCTGTCGGCGCTGGCAACGAAGCGGGAAGTCGTCGTGTCGCGCGGCGAGCTGGTCGAGATCGGCGGCGCATTCCGCATCCCCGACATCATGAGCCGCGCGGGCGCCAGGCTGCGCGAAGTCGGCACCACCAACCGCACCCATCTGCGCGACTACGCGGACGCCATCGGCCCGCGCACCGCGCTGCTGATGAAGGTTCACTGCAGCAACTACGCGATCAGCGGCTTCACGAAGGAGGCGACGCTCGCCGAACTCGCGCCGCTCGCACGCGAGCACGGGCTGCCGGTGGCCGTCGATCTCGGCAGCGGCACGCTCGCCGACCTGTCGCAATGGGGTTTGCCGCACGAGACGACCGTGCAGGAAACCGTTGCTGCCGGCGCAAACGTTGTCACGTTCAGCGGCGACAAACTGCTCGGCGGCCCGCAGGCCGGCCTGATCGTCGGCGATCGCGCGCTGATCGCGAAGATCAAGAAGCATCCGCTCAAGCGCGCGCTGCGCGTCGGCAAGCTGACGCTCGCGGCGCTCGAGCCCGTGTTGCGCCTCTACCAGTCGCCCGAGTTCCTGCGTGACCGGCTCACGACGCTGCGGCTGCTGACGCGCCCGCAGCGCGAGATCGCCGAGGCTGCCGAACGCGTGCGTCCGGCGCTGCAGGCCGCGCTCGGCAGCGGTTTCGACGTGACGGTCGAGCCGATGTTCAGCCAGATCGGCAGCGGCGCGTTGCCGATCGACCAGTTGCCGAGCGCCGGGCTCGTCGTGCGCACGGCGGACGGCAAGCGTGGCGGTCGTGCGCTGGCGCAACTCGAGAAACGGCTGCGCGAATGGCCGCGCCCGGTGATCGGGCGCGTGGCCGACAATGCGCTGCGGCTCGACCTGCGCTGCCTCGAAGCCGCCGACGAAGCGGTGTTCGTCGCGCAATGCGTGCCGCTCGCGGGGCCTGCTGCATGATCGTCGGTACCGCCGGACACATCGACCACGGCAAGACGACGCTGGTGCGCGCGCTGACGGGCGTCGACACCGATCGCCTGAAGGAAGAGAAGGCGCGCGGCATCTCGATCGAGCTCGGTTACGCGTATACGCCGCTCGACAACGGCGACGTGCTCGGCCTGATCGACGTGCCGGGCCACGAGAAGCTGATTCATACGATGGCGGCCGGCGCATGCGGGATCGACTTCGCGCTGCTCGTGATTGCAGCCGACGACGGCGTGATGCCGCAGACGCGCGAGCATCTCGCGATCCTGCAGCTGCTGGGCGTCACGCATGGCGCCGTCGCGCTGACGAAATGCGATCGCGTCGACCCTGCGCAGGTGGCCGACGTGCGAGACGAGATCGCCACGTGGCTGAACGACTCGACGCTCGCCGGCGTGCCGATCTTCGAAACGTGTGCGACGGCCGCGGACGATCCGGGCGTCGCCGCGTTGAAACGTTACCTGGCGGATGCGGCGATCGCGTGGCGCGCCCGGCGCGACGACGGGCTGTTCCGGCTCGCGGTCGATCGCGTGTTTACGCTCGCGGGGCAGGGCACCGTCGTGACGGGCACCGCGTTCGCGGGCCGCGTCGCGACCGGCGACACGCTCGCGATCGTGCGTACGGGCGGCGCGGCCCGCGTGCGCAGTATCCATGCGCAGAACCGGCCGGTCGAGGCCGGCCGCGCGGGCGAGCGTTGCGCGCTGAATCTGGCCGGGGTCGACAAGGCCGATGTCGAACGCGGCGATACCGTCGCCGATGCGCGGCTCGTCGCGACGTCGCCGCGTCTGGACGTCGAACTGACGCTGCTCGAGGATGCGGGGCTCACGCTGACGCACTGGGCGCCGCTGCACGTGCATCTCGGCACGCTGCATCGCGTCGCGCATGTCGCGCTGCTCGACGGCGATACGCTCGCGGCCGGCCAGCGGATGCGCGTGCAGCTGGTATTCGACGAGCCGGTGTTTGCGCTGCCGGGCGACCGGTTTATCGTCCGCAATCCGCAGGCGACGCGCACGGTCGGCGGCGGCCGCGTGCTCGATCCGTTCGGGCCGGCACGCAAGCGCCGCACGCCTGCGCGCCGCGCGTGGCTCGATGCGCTCGCGGCGTGGCTCGACGAAGGACGTCTCGATGCGCTGCTTGCGCAGGCGCCGCTCGGCATCCCGCGCGCGATGCTCACGCATCTGACGGGTTTCGCGCCGAACGCGCTGACGTTGCCGGACGATGCGCTGGCGATCGGGCAGCGCGACGCCGCATCGAATGAAGGCGCGGTGATTGCGCATGCGCACTGGCGTGCGCTGCAGACGCGGGCGATCGACACGCTGCGCGCGTATCACGAGCGCATGCCCGACGAGCAGGGGCTCGATGCCGCACGCCTGCGGCGGATGGCTGCACCGCTCGCCGGCGATGCGCTGTGGCGCGCGCTCGTCGATGCGCTGGTGGCCGGCGGCGAAGTCGCGCGAAGCGGGCCGTGGCTGCACCTGGCATCGCATTCGGTGAGCCTGGAGCCGCGCGAGGAAGTGCTGGCGCAGCAACTGCTGCCGCTGCTGCATGCGGGGCGCTTCGATCCGCCGTGGGTGCGCGACCTGGCCCGCGACACGGGCGCAGCCGAGGACGCGGTGCGCGCGTTGCTGCGCAAGCTCGCGCGGCGCGGTGACGTGCACCAGGTCGTGCGCGACCTGTTCTATCATGCGGACGTCGCGCGCGAACTGGCGGCGCTGGTCGCGCATCTCGCGCCGTCGCGCGGCGGCGGGCTCGATGCGGCGACATTCCGCGACGCGACGGGGCTCGGTCGCAAGCGCGCGATCCAGATTCTCGAGTTCTTCGATCGGGTTGGGTATACTCGCTTCCACCGCGATCTTCACTACCTGCGGCCTGACAGCGGTTGGGCGGGTATTCAGGCGTAGGCGCTCGTTGTTCTTCGGTTTCTTTTTCCCACGGAAGGCATTCGTATCCGGTGGTACGGCTGGACTTCAAATCCAGTTGGGGGTGTCAGACACTCCCGGGTAGGTTCGACTCCTGCTGCCTTCCGCCAGTCATGGCTTCCCGCGCATTCCGGCGACTTCCGTCAACGCCCCGCAGATCGATGATTTCGAAGTGATCTTTGGGTAGCGGTGTGCTTGCGGCTTCCACTCGTGTTCCGCACCGACGGGCAGTGGTGGTGTCAGGCATGGAGCCTCCGTGGAAGACAGGAACAAAACCGGAGACACGAGCTTTCGGCGCGCAGGCTCCCCTATTTTTAGGCCGAAACAAGATGGCAGCGGCAGGCAGCCGTGCGGATGCTATCGCCGGCTGGCATCACGCAGTAGCCCGAGGCGCACGAGGCTTTCGGCCGTGGCGACAATGGCGTCCTCGCGTGGACGGGGCGACCAGCCGAGCGAGCGGATGGCCTTCTGGCTGGTAGCGTTCAGATTGCGGCCGAGCAGCGGCAGCGATCCTCGCAGCGCGGGATCCCTGAGTGCGCCGATGCGTACCAGCCAATCGGGTAGCACCCGGGTGGACACACGGCGCGCGGCATCCCCCATGCGCGCTTTGAGCAGTTGCGCGACTTCGGCGAGCCACATGCTTTCGCCGGCGATGGCAATGAAGCGCTCGCCGTTCGCGGCTTCGTGGGTCATGGCGCGCACGTGCAGGTCGGCGACATCGCGCACGTCGACGAAACCGGAATTGATTCGCGGATTGCCCGGCTGGCCGTCCAGCATGCCCCGGATCAGGCGGATGGAGTGCGAATAGTCGTCGCCGAGCACGGGCCCGAGAACCGTCACCGGATTGATCGCGGACAGTTGCATGCCGCGTCCTTCTCGCGCGACGAAATCCCACGCCGCGCGTTCCGACAACGTCTTCGACTTCTGATAAGGCCAGACGTCGGCGGCCGTCAGGTTGCTCCAGTCGGTCTCGTCGAAGGGGCGGCTCATTGGCCCGTGTCCGGCGCAGATCGCACCGAAAGCAGAGGTCAGCACGACGCGTTTTACACCGGCGTCCCGCGCCGCACGCAGCACGCGCAGCGTGCCTGCTACGGCGGGCTTGACCCAATCGTCCTCACGCGTCTGCGTGCCGGTGGGCGTGGGCGACGCGCTATGCACGACGTAGGCGCAGCCGGCGGTTGCCTGTTGCCAGCCGTCGCCAGCGAGGAGATCCGCCGCGACGAATGACAGACGATCTCCGGGTTCTGCGCCGCCTCGTTCGAGCTGGGCGCGGACCTGCGTCTCGCGCGTGAGCGAGCGAACGGTGGTTCGCACCTGATAGCCTCGATTCAGCAGCGCCAGGATGCAGTGTTGTGCAATGAAGCCGGTGCCGCCGGTTACGAGAACCGATTTGAGGCTGGTATTGCTGTTCATGTCGTTGATTGTCGAGGACGAAGAACCGGGAGGTTAAGACCCGGCTCGCGGCTTGTTAATGCTCTATAGTGCGATTTACTTGCGCGACAGTACGATGATGAGTGACGACCCCTTCTCCGACATCCTGAGACTCACGAACGCCGAATCGCTGGCGACGGGAGGCTTCTCCGCCGGCGGCGCTTGGGCCGTTCGATTTCCGGCACCGGACAAGATCAAGTTCTTTGCGGTGGTAAAGGGCGCGTGCTGGGTTTCCATCGACGGAGAAGAAACGCCCATCCGCTTTGGGCGCGGTGACGTCGGGTTGCTGACGGCAAAGCGGTCTTTCGTCCTCGCAAGCGACCCTTGCGTTCCGCCCGTCGACGCGATGGCGTTGTTCTCGGGCGCCGGAAAGTCGGCAGTGAAACTGGGCGATGGCGACGATTTCGCGCAGATCGGCGGACACGTACTGCTCGATCCGGTCACGGGCAGCTTGCTGTCGGACGTTCTGCCGCCATGGATTCACGTGCCGGCCGTCTCGCCGCAGGCCGTGAAGGTCCGCTGGCTTCTCGAGCAACTCGTGGAAGAGCGTGCAGCCGACCTGCCTGGCGCGCAACTCGTATCGGCCCAGCTTTCCCAACTGCTGTTCATTCAGATACTGCGCGCACATCTGAAAACGTCCGCGTCCTTGACGGGATGGCTGCGCGCGTTCGGCAACCCGCGCATCGCCCCCGCATTGCGACTGATGCACGGCGATCCCGCGCGTTCATGGCATCTGGACGAGCTTGCCGCCGCGTGTGCGATGTCGCGGACCACGTTCGCTTCTCACTTCAGGGCGAGCGCCGGTGTCGCGCCGCTGGCCTATCTTGGCGAGTGGCGCATGCGTCTTGCCGAGCGCCGTTTGCGCGACGAGAACATGCCGGTCGCGGTGCTTGCGCAGTCGCTCGGCTACTCGTCCGAAAGCGCATTCAGTCATGCGTTCAAGCGCATGTCCGGGCATTCGCCGAAGGCGTATCGTCATATCGTACGGACTGCTTCTGAAGGCGTGGGCGGAGAGCGGGGCCGCGTTCGCGCGGACGTCGAGGCTACCGGTTCGACGCTGCAGTCGCTTCCATCGGAACCTCGGTGAAATGCGCGAGCGACCCGCGGATCGGATCGCGGGCATGTCCGATTCACGGCCCTCAAGACAGGCGTTGCCCTTCCTTACGCAAGGATCCTGTCAGGTGACGCAACGCGTCCAGCAGTTCGACGGCGGGCGCGGGGAGCACGCCGCCCGACACAGCTGCGTTGTCGCGTGCTCGACTAGTGCATGCCGTTATCTCGCAGCACGTCCCGCGCGGCACGAACGATCGCCTCTACCGTGATGTCGAATTTCTCGTACACGTCGTTGATTTTTCCGGACTCGCCGAAGCTGTGCATGCCGACAAATCGGCCTTTCGGGCCGATGTATCGCTCCCATCCCAGTTCGACCGCGGCCTCGACCGCGACTCTCGCAGGAGACGCGCCCAGCACAGCCTCCTGGTAATCGCGTGGCTGCTCCTCGAAGAGCAGGCGGCACGGCATCGATACAACGGTCGTCGGCACACCTTCCTTCTGCAGGATGTCGCGAGCCTGGACAGCGAGGTGAACCTCCGAGCCTGTCGCGAGCAGCGTGAGTCGGCGCGGTCCGCCATCGGCCTTCCGCAAAATGTAGGCACCACGCGCCGACTCGTTGTCGTTGCCGGGCTCGTTGCGCACGAGCGGGACCGGCTGTCGCGACAATGCGAGGAGCGCAGCCCTGCGGGGCTGTTCGAGAATCAGTTCCCAGCACTCTGCCGCTTCGATTGGATCGGCCGGCCGATACACGGCGAGCTGCGGAATGGCCCGAAGTGCCGCGAGATGTTCGACGGGCTGATGGGTCGGGCCATCTTCTCCGAGGCCGATCGAATCGTGCGTCATCACAAAGATGGATCGCACCCGCATCATCGCGCTCAACCGGATCGCCGGGCGGCAGTAGTCCGAAAAACAAAGGAAGGTACCGCCGTACGGAATCAGGCCGCCATGCAGTGCAATGCCGTTCATTGCCGCGGCCATGCCGTGTTCGCGGACGCCGTAGTGGAGATACGAACCTTTGAACTGGCCAGGCTCGATCGCGATTTGATTCTTCGTCTTCGTATTGTTGGACACCGTAAGATCCGCCGAGCCGCCGAGCAATTCCGGAATCGCGTCAAAGAGACGATCCAGCACTTCGCCGCTGGCCTTGCGGGTGGCCATTTCACTACGACTGGCAATAAACGCCTGCCGTGCCGCGGCAATTGCCTGCTTCCAGTCATCTGGAAGCTTGCCCGCATTGCGCCGCTCGAATTCGGTACGCAGCGCCTGCGGCGCCCGGCCGACGCGTTCTTCCCACGCGAGTCTCGTGTTGCGGCCGCGCGCCCCGATCTCTCGCCATGCCTTCAGCAGGTCATCCGGGATTTCAAACGGCGGCGAATGCCAGTCGAGGGTCTGTCGTGCGCCCGCGATTTCGTCCTCGCCCGGCGCGTCGCTATGTGCGCGCTCGGTCCCGGCCTTCGTCGGAAAGCCGAACCCGATGATCGTCCTGCATGCGATCAAGGTCGGTCTGTCATTCGTTGTTCGAGCGGTCTCGATAGCGCGCCGTATCGCATCCGTGTCGTGACCGTCGATTTCCAGGACGCGCCATCCGGCCGCGTGAAAGCGCTCGATCTCGTTGTCCGAGACCGCGAGGCTGGTGGCGCCGTCGATGGAAATCGAATTGTTGTCCCAAAATGCAATCAGTCTGCCCAACCGGAGGTGGCCGGCCAAGGAGATGGCCTCGTGGCTGATGCCTTCCATCAGGCAACCGTCACCGAGAAATACGTACGTGTAGTGATCGACAAGATCATCGCCGAAGTGCGCATTCATGATGCGCTCGGCCAGCGCCATTCCGACGGATTCCGCTAGGCCTTGTCCGAGGGGGCCGGTCGTCAGTTCGATTCCCTCGGCGTGCGAGTACTCCGGATGGCCCGGCGTCTTGCTGCCGACTTGCCGGAAGCGCTTGATCTCGTCCAGGGTCATGTCGGAATAACCCGTCAGGTAGAGGAGGCTGTAGAGGAGCATCGACGCGTGTCCGTTGGAAAGCACCAGCCGGTCTCGATCGATCCAGTGGGGCGTGGATGCGTCGAATTGCATGAATTCCTTGAACAGGACCGTCGCGACGTCAGCCAATCCCATTGGCGCACCAGGATGACCGCTGTTGGCTTTCTGGACGGCATCCATTGCAAGGAAGCGAATGCAGTTCGCCAGCGCGCGAAGATGTGGGTCTCTTGGGGGCGGCACGGCTTTGGGCGTCGCCCGGGAATGTGCGGTGGGATCACTCATCGGTTCTCCTTTTTTGGCTCGGAAGGATGAGGCCGCGGCGCAATATCCATGCCTTTTCCGGCGCGACTGTCACGTCGGGTGACGACGATCCCAACGTCGCCATGGTGACGTGGGGGCCCTCGAGCGTAGCAGTCGGCGATGGTGTTCAGACGGCTTCGCGTTCCCGTTGTGCCAATCGGATCGCTTTCAATCGTCGAAGTCGATGTCGTTATTTTGTAATGTTCGGGTGAAAGTTTTCATTTTTGTTTTTAATGATTGAAATAATAAACAAAAATATAAATTCACAAATGAAATGTAAATTGAATGCATGTCATGGCGATCGATTCAATCAGTGATATCAATCATCATGAGAAATCGAGTGCTCGGCGTATGATGCATGCTCACGATCGCCCTGAATTCAAATAGTCGGCACACGGCTGGTCTCACGATCCTGCAGCCGCAAATAATCAAAAAGTCGTTTTGCAATGGGCGACCCAGAAATAGAAAAAGCATTTCCAAGCGCATCCACCGTGGTATGTCGCGTGCATCAAGAGAGATGTCCGGTCGCCCGTGAGGTTGTCGTGAGTGCTCAAAGGAGATCGCCGCTCCCGTGACAAAGAAGGGGATGCCCTTTCAATTGTCGACGGGGATCCATATTGAAACTCACCACACGTGAGACAGTCGTGTTGGGCCTGATTTCGCGAGGCCTTACCGACCGTGAAATCGCGGCCGAACTGTCCGTTTCCGTCTATACCGCGCGCAAGCATCGCGAAAATCTCCTCAATAAATTCGGCTTCAGGAAATCGGCGGAGCTGACCATGCGCTATTTCGCTCTTTTTCCTGATGTGCTCAAAAAAACGGTATTCGGCATCGTCCCGACCCGTTCTCGTCGCGCGAACGCGAAATCCTGAATCTGCTTGCCGCCGGCATGAGCGACAAGCAGGTCGCTCGCGCGCTCGGCATCAGCGACCAGACCGCCCGCAAGCATCGCGCGCATCTTCTCGGCAAGACCGGCTCGCCCAACATCTGCGCGCTTCTCCATACGGCCGTGCTGTCCGGCTGGCTCCCCGTTCCCTTTCACGTTACCGAGCCCGGCTCGCCGTAGCGAGACGCGTACCGCATTTGCCGTATGGAACCGGCAGGACCCGACTCGCAGAATCGATCTGCCGATTCGTCCGATGTTTCCGCCGACCCATGCGTACCGGGCCGATGGATGCGTGGACGGCCGGCATGTCGACGGCGCACACGACGCAGGGCCTGCGAGTCGTGCTCCGACTGATTCCTCTTCATTAAGGATTCGAAAATGACTCATGTACACCATGCATTGCCGGGGGTACCGCACGCGGTCTCGGGATATGTTCCGGCTTACGCGACGGCGGTTGCGCAAGGGGAGTTCGCGCCGCAGGGCATCGGCGGCGCGGTCATCGGCACGGCCGCGCCGGTGCTCGGCGAGCTGCTCGGCCGGCTCGGCGGGCTGCTGCCGTTCGCCGCGCAGCCGCAGGCGGCGTTCGCACCGCAAGGCGTGTTCGGCGACATCCTGAAATCGGTCGCGCCGACCGTCGGCACGGTCGCGGGGCAACTGGGTGGGCTGCTGCCGTTCTCGGCTCAACCGCAAGCGGCGCTTGCGCCGCAAGGCATTGGCGGCGCGGTCATCGGCACGGCCGCGCCGGTGCTCGGTGAACTGCTCGGCCGGCTCGGCGGGCTGCTGCCGTTCGCCGCGCAGCCGCAGGCGGCGCTCGCACCGCAAGGCGTATTCGGCGACATCCTGAAGTCGGTCGCGCCGACGGTCGGCACCGTCGCCGGGCAACTGGGTGGACTGCTGCCGTTCTCGGCCCAGCCTCAGGCGGCGTTCGCGCCGCAGGGTATCGGCGGTGCGGTCATCGGCACGGCCGCGCCGGTGCTCGGCGAGTTGCTCGGCCGGCTCGGCGGGTTGCTGCCGTTCTCGGCTCAACCCCAAGCAGCGTTCGCACCGCAGGGTGTATTCGGCGACATCCTGAAGTCGGTCGCGCCGACGGTCGGCACCGTCGCCGGGCAACTGGGTGGACTGCTGCCGTTCTCGGTCCAGCCGCAGGCGGCGTTCGCACCGCAAGGCGTGTTCGGCGACATCCTGAAGTCGGTCGCGCCGACGGTCGGCACCGTCGCCGGGCAACTGGGTGGGTTGCTGCCGTTCTCGGTCCAGCCGCAGGCGGCGTTCGCACCGCAAGGCGTGTTCGGCGACATCCTGAAATCGGTCGCACCGACGGTCGGCACCGTCGCCGGGCAATTGGGCGGGCTGCTGCCGTTCTCGGCTCAGCCGCAGGCGGCGTTCGCGCCGCAAGGCATCGGCGGCGCCGTGATCGGCACCGCCGCGCCGGTACTCGGCGAGCTGCTCGGCCGGCTCGGTGGGCTGCTGCCGTTCGCGGCGATCCCCGCCCAGCCGGCATTCCACTGACCTGTCGCGACAGTAGACCTGCGCCACCCGCGGCCTCCGCGGTGGCGTATCCGATGGACGCGCGTCGCGCAACGACCCGGTCGCTCCGGGGCGCGCGTCCGTCGCTTGCGACCGACTGACCCACGGCGTGCCTCGAGTGTCGCGCCACGAAGGAGATTGCGATGGACAAGGACAAGAAGCCCGCCGCCGCGAAGGCGGCAGCCGTGCCGGCGGACGGTGCCGCCGCACCGGATGTCGTGCCGCCCGATTCGGCCGATGAAGCGGTTCATGTGACGAGCGGCAAGCGCCAGTATCTGATTGCGCCCCGGCGCGGCGTGCTTGCTCGCCAGGCCGCGGTGACCCCGATGTCGGCCCACGACCTCGACAATGCAGTCGGTCGGCTGCCCGGCGTCGAAGTCGTGCGCGTGATCAATAGCCACAAGAATGCACAGATGATGTCCGCGCGGCCCGACGAGGCGACCGACACGTACGTCGTCAAGATGGACCCCGCGCACGCGCAGCTGCTGCAGGCGACGGCGCCGCCGGAAATGATCGTCGAGGAGGACCATCCGCTCGGCTACGGGAAAAAGCCGCAACAGGAGTCCGGGGCCGAGCTTCGTCCGCAGGCGGCGATTGCGTCGACCATCCTGCGCCCGGTGACGATCCGCGTGCTGGGCGCGGACGATCAGCCCCAACCCGGCATTCCGGTGACGCTCACGGGCGACGGCTTCCCGGTGAGCGGCACGACCGACGCGCGAGGCGAAACGACGCTTGCCGTCGCGCAGATGGCGCCCGGTCCGCTCCAGTCGCTGGCGGTGCGGCCGTCGCACACGTACTGGAATGTCCACCTGTCGGCGCCGCTGCTGTCGAGCGATCAGGCGAATGTGGTGCGCCTGACGCCGTTGTCGCAGCCGAACCCGAACGTGCCGCCGCATGCCCCCTTCGGGTGGGGGCAGCGCCTGATGGGCCTCGACGAGCTTCCCGCCACGGTGACGGGGCGCGGCGTGCGCGTCGCGATCGTCGATTCGGGAGCGGACGCGTCCCATCCGCTACTGAACCATATCGTGCGCGGCGCCGATCTGACCAACGACCAGAACCCGGATACGTGGAAGGACGACGTGATCGGCCACGGATCGCATTGCGCGGGCGTGATCGCCGCGCGCATCAGTCCGCAGGCCGCCGACGCGCAGATGGCGATGCGCGGCTTCGCGCCCGACGCGGAAATTCACGTGCTGAAGATCTTTCCCGGCGGCCAGTTCAGCACGCTGATCCAGGCGCTCGACTATTGCATCGATCACGACATCGACGTCGTGAACCTGAGCCTGGGCGCACCGCAGGCGTCGCTCGCGGTCGAGCAGAAGCTGATGGAGGCCGTGCAATCTGGCGTCGCATGTATCGTCGCGGCCGGCAATTCGGGCGGACCCGTCCAGTACCCGGCGTCGTCACCATACGTGCTCGCGGTGTCGGCGCTGGGACTGCATCGCGAGTTGCCCGTCAACACGTGGGAGCAAACGCAAATCGTCGCGCAGGCTGCGACGGCTGAAGGCCTCTTCTCGCCGACGTTCTCATGCCACGGCCCGCAGATCGGCGTGTGCGGACCGGGGGTGGGTGTCGTATCGACGGTGCCGGGCGCGGCGTTCAACGCCGAATCCGGCACCTCGATGGCGGCGCCGCACATCACGGGGCTCGCGGCGCTGCTGGTGAGCGATCCGCAGATCGCCGGCCATCTCGGGCCGCGCAGGCCGGAGCGCGTCGCCGCACTGTTTCAGCTGATCCGGATGATCTGCACGCCGATCGTTCAGTACGACGTCACGAACCGCTTCGGCGCAGGCCTGCCGCGCTTCCAGAACCTTCGGCAGCTGTTGCAGCAGGCGGGCCGCTGACGGCGCGCGAGCCGCGCCGGCCGTCGGCCGATTCGTCGGCCGGCGCAAATCGTCACACACACACGAGGAGAACCACATCATGTCGACCCTGTTACGCATGACCCGGGCTGCCTGCGTCGCCAGCCTGATTCTGACCGGAGCCGGCGCGCACGCGCAGGACTGGACGCTGGCGCTGTCCTGGAAGCTCGGTGCGTGCGTCGGCGGCGAGGGTGCCCAGACGTGCACGGCAGGCCAGCCGTCAGCGGTGCGCCAGGCCGCGGACGGCGCGCCGATCCGGATCACGGCGCTCGGCCTGTATACGCCGCGGCGCGACTGCGACACGGCGCCGGTGCCGGCCGGCACGCTGTCCGACGATGCCGCGCCGTATATCGCACCCGCGAGCGCCGACGATTTCCAGCAGCACTGGAATCGCTACGGAAGCTGCACGGGGTACGCGCCCGCCGGTTACGCCGCCGAGATCGCGGCCATGGCGCGTGCGGTCGGCCTCACGAATCTCGGCCGCTACCTCGGCGAGCATGACAACAAGGTGGTGCGGCTCGACGAGCTGAAGAACGCGCAACTGCATGATTTCTTCCTCGGCGCGGACAAGTCCGTGCAGTTCCTGTGCACGCCCGACGGACGGCTCGCGGAAGTGCGCTACCGGCTGCGCGACTGGTCCGACGTGTTCGTGTATCGCGACAAGGGCGGCATGCTCGTCGTGGCGCAGGGCGGCAATTGCGGCGACGAAGTGCGGCTGTAGCGCACGTTGCGAGCCGACACGCGGGGGAGTCGACATGGAAACGCATCGTTCGTGGTTCAGGACACAGGCGGACGAATCGCCCGCCGCGGACGGCGCTGACGCAGCCTCGTCGAGGCGCGATCTGGTCGGGCAGTTGCTGATCGAATGCAGCGCGATGGCGCGCTACGCGTTGCAGCACGGGATTGCCGTCGCCCCCGACCTGATCGCGCAATTGTCGATGCTGATGGCCGGGGTGCCGCATACCGCGGCCGATACCGCGGTGGCCGATGCGTCGTCGGTGCACGGCGCATCGTACGCGCTTGCCGCGATTCATCGCCGGCTTGCCGTTGCGATCGCACCGGCCACGCCGCAGGCCGTCACGCTGCTCGACCGCGAACTGCGCGTCCGCTCGCGCCTTGCGTGGCTGGGGCCCGTGCCGCTGATTCGCGCGCTGACGCTGTCCGCCGCGACGTTCCTGGTCGCCGTGATCGCGACGTCGCTGTCGCCGGAAGTGTCCGTCGCGAATATCGACCAGGGGTTTCTCGATTCGCACGGCACCCAACTGCTGTGGAATGCGCTGTTCCTGCTGTTCTGCGCGGGGCTCGGCGCATCGTTTGCCACGCTGTTCCAGGCGCATCGCTACGTCGCGAATTCGACCTACGACCCGAAGTACGACGCGTCGTACGGCGCGCGGCTGATTCTCGGCGTGATCGCCGGCCTGATCCTGGTCGAGCTGCTGCCGCCGCACCTGTACGACGGCGGCAGCATGCGCAGTTTCGGCAAGCCGGCGCTTGCGATGCTCGGCGGGTTTTCGGCGACGGCCGTGCATCGGCTGCTGCACCGGCTCGTGGAGACGCTCGAGACGCTCGTGCGCGGCGATACCGCTGCCGCCGCGCAGGCGACGTTCGAAGCGCATCGCGCCCATGCGGCGACCGAGCGCGTGCAATGGCAAAGCGAACTCGCGGCGGATCTGCTGCGGCTCCAGCAATCGCTTGAAGCGGGCATGCCACCCGATGCAATCAAGCAGCGGCTCGCCGACTTCACGCGCGCGATGCTGTCGGCGGACGTGCCGCAGGCAGGGCGTCGCGACGGCGCAAGCGCAATCGGGGAATGACCATGCTCTTTCTTTACAACTGGCCGTCGTGGCTGATGGGGTTGTTCATCGTGATCGCAACCGTGTCGGCCGCGCTGGGCGCCTATGCGGTGTTCCGGCGCATCCTGCCCGTCGACCTGCTGCCCGAGCAGCGGGCGATGGCGATCACGATGGTGTCGGTCATCACGACGATCAACTCGTTGCTCATCGCGTTTTCGGCGATCAGCGTGTGGGACGCCTACAACGGCGCGGAGCACACCGTCGAGGCGGAGGCGACCGCGGCCGGCGAGCTGTCGCGCGATCTCGCCGCATTCGGCGACCCGGTCGCCGATGCGGCGCGCGACGCGCTGCGTGCCTATCTCGACGGCGTCGTCCGTGACGAGTGGCCGAAGATGCAGCAGCAGGCAAGCGCGGATGCGCAGGCGGCGGCCCGCTTCGATCGCCTGTTCGACCTGGCGAACCGGATCGAGCCGCGCAGCGAACGGCAGCGCGTGCTGCTCGGCGAGGTGCTCGCGCGAGCGAACGAAATGGCGAAGCATCGCGAACAGCGCCTGCTGACGCTCGACGCGGCGATGCCGGTCACGCTGTGGGGCGTGGTGGTGCTCACGAGCGTCTTGTCGTTTCTGCTGCTCTACCTCCTCCCGGGTACGCGTTTCCACATCGCGCTCGTGACGAGCTGGGCGCTCACGCTCGGCCTCGCGTTCTTCTTCGTGCTTGCCGTCGACCGTCCGTTCGCGGGCGAAGTCAGCGTCAAGCCCGAGCCGCTGCGCGCGATCGTCGCTGCGATGGACGGGCAATCGCGGCGTAGCGGCCCGGCCGCGTCGCGCGACGTTCCGGCATTGCCGCGCAGCCGGCGGCGGACGCGCGCAGACGACGCGGCCGTGGCGTCCGCCCCGACCGTTTCCCCACCGCCGGGCGAGCGCACCACGCGCCTGCCTGATCAGATGCAAGGAGACCACGATGACACTCGATGAATTCCGGGCCGCCGCCGCCGTGTCCGCCACGCTCGCGCAACGCTGGCATCCGGCGCTTGCCGACGCGATGGCCGAGTTCGGCATTTCGACACCTGCACGCGTGGCGGCGTTCGTCGCGCAAACGGGCCACGAGACGCTCGGCTTCACGCTCACGCGCGAGTTGTGGGGGCCGACAGCCGCGCAGCGCGCGTATGAGCCGCCGTCGCGCAAGGCTATCGAGCTCGGCAATGCTCAGCCGGGCGACGGCAGGCGCTTCCTCGGACGCGGGCTCATCCAGATCACGGGGCGTACGAACTATCGCGAATGCGGCAACGCGCTGGGTGTCGATCTGGAGCGCGAGCCGGAACGCCTCGAGCACGAACCGCTGGCCGCGCGTTCGGCGGCCTGGTGGTGGGCGCGGCACGGTTGCAACGCGATCGCCGACTCGGGCGACTTCGTGTCGCTGACGAAACGCATCAACGGCGGCGTCAACGGACTCGAGGACCGGATGCGCCGATGGGCGATCGCGAAGCAGGCGATGTGTCTGTGAGTGTGCGGCATGCAGCGAGGACTGACCAACCAACGGAGGGCAATATCATGAACGCGCGAATCTGGGGTGAATTCAAAACGATACGGGGTGCGTTGATCGCGGCGGCGATCGCGGTGGGCGCGCTGCCAGGGTACGCAATGGCGGAAATCGAATGCCAGCGTGTCACCGTGAAAGAGGGGAGCGCGTTGAATTCGACGTGGGGAAAAGACCTGCATCATCTGCAAAGCACCGGCGATGTCGACAATACCGTCAACTCGCTGTGCAGCCCCGACTGGGTTCATGCCGACGATTACTGGCTCTATGGCAACTATTACCCGCTCCACCGCGGGCATTCCAAGCAGGGCGATGGCGCGCGCCTGTTCGTCCAGTCGAGGCCGAAACAGCCCGAGCTGGCCCGATACCTTTGCAAGGACACTGGCGTGAATGGTGCGATACCGTATGAGAAGGCGACGCCGATCGGCGTATTCGCTTACGAAACCTTCGTGCCGAAGACGTCGAAGGCGACCGACATCGCGAAGCAAGTTGAATTGCATGTGCTGTGCGTAGACAGGAACGCGCGAGGACAGGGGCTGGGCATCCAGATACTCAATGAGGCTGTGCAGCGCGTGACTGAGGGCGTCAGTGACGACAAGAGGGTTCGCATGCAGCTGACCTCGCACGTGAAGGCGCACGATTTCTACGACAGGCTCGACATGACATGCCGTGACGAAGGAGAAGGCGGTGCCATCGCGCGTGTCTACGAGCGCACACTGACCCACGGCGAGCGTATCGAAAGGCGTCGTCCGATCTATTACATGGACTTGCATGACAACGGGCAATGCAAACGAGTGACGTTCGGCTGTGGCCATCGAGACAACTATGACAAGCTGCGAAAACTGGCGTTCGACTCGGAAGCAAGTTACGAGCACGGACACGACAACGAGGTATTTTTTATCGGTGACTGGGCGGGCGACTACGGGTGCGACGCTGACGCGGCGCCGATAAGTTACGACGACGTGATCCGGAAGCTGGACGGTCACACCCAATGACGTACCGGAGGCGGTTGCATTGTCGAGCAACGTGCCGCATCCGACAGGCAGCCGCCCCCTCTGTTTTCCGCCACGCCACCGTCGGCATCGTGTTGCGCGATCCAAACCGTGCTCACGGTCGAGATTGGAAAAACTTGATCGGTAAAAGCACTGAAACGCGGTGAATTTTTGGTTCATCGCGGATTACCGGGGAACGCGGCACGGATCTTGAGGAAGAAGTATTCCTCGTCGCGATACCCGTAGGCCCGACGCTTGATGACCTTGATGGTGTTGTTGATGCCTTCGACGACGCTGGTATTGAGCGGATGGCGGCAGCGGGCGAGGATTCCGTGCCAGTAACCCTGTAGGCGCTGCGCGAACAGTTGCAGCGCGGCAATCCCGCTTTGCCGGGCCTGCTCGATCCAGTGTTCCCAGGCCTTTTCCGCCCAGGCAGGCTTTCGGTAGAACCAGAGCCGTTTGAGTTCGTCGCGTAGCACGTAGACGCACAACAAGGGCTGATTCGCTGCCAGCAGCTCCTTCAGATGCGGTGGACTAGACTAAATCTGACAGTGGTTGGTTTTTCATGCTGGCGCGCATTAGCGCGAAGGGCGTAGCCCGCAGCGGCAATGCGCGCCGCGAACAGCAAGGAGTCCACC